>SVJW01000022.1 GCA_015068735.1 Oscillospiraceae bacterium | reverse complement strand
CAGGTGAAATCAGCGCAGTTAAAGCAGCGGTTGATTCCTGCACAACAAAATACAGCGCAAAGCTTATTGATAGCTTTGTTCTCGGTAATCCTCATAAGGATCTTCTTCCTGCAATCTGCGGTGCAACTGAAGTGAGCGAGGTTGAAGCCTTGGGTGTGTTTGAAACATACAGTGCGGCGGCGGCAGTTGTTGCGGCTGATAACACCGTAAAAGCATCACTCGTTCAGCTTATAGAGGTTAGACTTGCACGCGGTATGTGCGGTAAGAGCTATGTGCTTGTTACAGGCAGTATCTCAGCCGTTACCGCGGCAATTGAAAAGGCTAAAAAGGAATGTCAGGATGGCGGAATGTATCTTGACAGTGTAGTAATTCCCAGACCCTCAGCGGATTTGTGGAAGAACATTCTTTGATAAGGAGAGGACTAAAAAATGGTAGATGAAAAATACATAAGTCAGATTGTTGAAAGCATCCTTAACGAAATGGGTGTTCAGAATAAGAAAGAGAAAAAGCTCCTCGGTGTATTTGAGGAAATGGGTGACGCTATCAAAGCGGCTGAAGTTGCATACAAGCAGTTCAGATCATACACAGTTGCTCAGCGCGAAAAAATGATTGAAAAAATCCGTAAATATACTCTTGATAATGCGCAGATGCTTGCAGAACTCGGTGTTAAGGAAACAGGTATGGGAAGAGTAAGCGACAAGATTATCAAGCATCAGCTTGTAGCTGAAAAAACTCCCGGTACAGAAGACCTTGATCCCAAGGTATGGACAGGGGACAGAGGACTTACTCTCGTTGAAATGGCACCCTACGGTATCATCGGAAGTATTACTCCCTCAACAAATCCCAGCGAAACTGTAATCTGTAACTCAATGGGTATGATTGCGGCAGGTAATGCAGTAGTATTTAACCCCCATCCCGGTGCGAAGCTTACTTCAAACACAGCAGTTGACCTTGTAAACCGTGCAATCCTGGAGGCAGGTGGTCCTGAAAACCTCGTTGTTTCCGTGGCTAACCCCACAATGAAGACATCCGACGAAATGGTTAAATCCAAGAGCGTCAGAATGCTCGTTGCAACAGGTGGACCCGGTGTTGTAAAGATGCTCCTTTCTTCCGGCAAAAAGGCGATTGGTGCAGGTGAGGGTAACCCTCCCGTTATCGTTGACGAAACTGCAGACATCAAAAAAGCAGGTGCAGATATTGTTGCAGGCGCAAGCTTTGATAACAATCTTCCCTGCATTGCAGAAAAGGAATGCTTCGTAGTTTCTTCCGTTGCAGATAAACTCATTGCAAGTATGCTCGAAAACGGTGCATATCTTGTAAAGGGTAGCGATATTGATAAGCTTATAAAGGTAGCTTTAGTTGAAAAAGACGGAAAGCTCGTTATAAATAAGAAGATGGTTGGTAAGGATGCAAGTAAGTTCCTTAAAGAAATCGGTATCCAGGCTGATCCCAGACTTATCATCTGTGAAACAGATTTCAACCATCCCTTTGTACAGACAGAACTTATGATGCCTATTCTTCCCATTGTAAGAGTAAACGACATTGACCAGGCAATCGAGTACGGTGTAAAGGCTGAAGCAGGCAGACGCCACAGCGCACACATCCATTCCAAGAATGTGGATAACCTCACAAGATTTGCCCGCGAAGTTGAAACTACAATATTTGTTAAGAATGCTCCTTCCTATGCAGGTATCGGTGCAGGCGGTGAGGGATATACAACCTTTACTATTGCAGGTCCTACAGGTGAAGGTCTTACAGCGGCACATTCATTCACACGCGCAAGACGTTGTGTAATGGTTGACGGATTCCACATTGTATAAGGAGTAGGGAATAATGAAAGCATTAGGAATGATTGAAGTATATAGCTTTACAACGGCAGTTTGTGTTGCAGACCTTTGCGCAAAGACCGCTGATGTTAAGGTAATTGCCTTTGACAGAAACCGTCCCATAAGTCCGGACGTTCCTGCACCCTTGGTAATGGAAGTAAAGATTGAGGGCGATACAAGTGCAGTTCAGTCTGCAATTGCGGCAGGTAAAGCATATGCAGAAAAGGAAGGAAAATACATCGTATCTCACGTTATCGCACATCCCGATGACAAGGCAAAGCCGATGGCATACCTTCTTGATATAAACCGTGATAAATTCAATAAGAAACTTGGAAAAACTGCTCCCGAAGCTGACCTTGATAAGTCATACAGCGCTATCGGTATAGTTGAGGTGCAGGGGCTTGTTGCAGCTATCAGCGGACTTGACGAAATGCTTAAAGCCGCAGAAGTACGAGTGATTCATAGCGAAAAGCGTCTCGGTGGACGACTTGTTACATTTATTGTTACAGGTAATGTTGCCGCAGTAAAGGCTGCAGTTGAAGCAGGATGCCCTGCATCAAGTAAGCTTGGTACAGTATACGGTTGCGAAGTAATAGCAAGACCGCACGCAGAGGTTATGAAATTCTTCGATGTAGAAGCGGACGCATAAAAGCAGCACCGAACGCATAAGGCGTTATAAATATTGTTATTTAGGTTTATGCGTAAATTTAGTGTGGCTGAGAGGTTAAAATTTGCATATGCAAATTTTTTGTGAATGATGCCTTATGCTACGAACAAACTTCACCTCTCGCTGTACCTATGTACAGCTTCGGGTAACCCACGGCAAGCCGTGGTTCAGTTTGTCCGTTCTGCACTACTTTTCTCCGCCCTTTGGCGGACGCATAAAATAACAGAGACATAAAACCCCTGATTGGAGTAATCAATTATGGATATAAGAGAAATTGAAAACATCGTCAGAAAGACGGCAAATGAATATGCAAACACCGGTGAAGTGAAAATAGGCGTTTCTCAGCGTCATATTCACCTTTCCCGTGAACATCTTGATATCCTTTTCGGGAAGGGATACGAGCTTACAAAGAAGAAAACCCTTATGGGCAGGGAATATGCGGCAGAGGAATGTGTAACTCTCGTTGGACCCTCTCTTAAAGCTATTGAAAAGGTTCGTGTTCTCGGTCCCGTCCGTAAGGATACTCAGGTAGAAATTTCAAGAACAGATACATTCGTTCTTAAAGTAAGCCCACCTGTACGCCCCTCCGGTGAAATAAAGGGTAGCGAACGTATGGTAATCGTAGGACCTAAGGGCAGTGTATACCTTAATGAGGGTGTTATCATTGCAAACCGTCACATTCATCTGACACCGCAGTATGCCGCACAACACGAAATTTCTGACGGTGACTGGGTAGACGTAGTTTGCCACGGCAAAGAAAAGACTACCAAGTTCTACGACGTACAGATAAGAGTTCGTGATGACTTTAATGTGGAAATGCACATAGATACTGACGACGCAAATAGTGCCGGACTCAGAAATGGTGACATGGTTACAATCATTAAAAAATAAAGAAAACGGGGAAGTAAAAAAGTCCAGACCGCAAAAAGGCAAAGAATATATATTGTGAAATAGCGTGAAAGCATATGAAATTTTCAATAGGTTGAAAAATCTCGCTTTGTTCGATTTTTCTTTTTAAATAAGCCTTTTTGCTACGAACAAACTTCACCTCTCGCTGTATACACATACAGCTTCGGGTAACCCACGGCAAGCCGTGGTTCAGTTTGTCCGTTCTGAAGCATTTTTCCTAACCCCTTAAGAAATCAAGAAAACTATTTAGTGAGAGGAAAATGAAATGTTTGCTATTGAAAGACAGCAGCGAATCCTTGAAAAATTAAAAGAAGACGGTGCAGTTTCCGTAAGTAAGCTGAGTGCGGAATTTTCCGTGGCAGAGGAAACTATCCGCCGTGACCTTGAAAAACTTGAAAAGCAGGAAAAGCTTCTCCGTACACATGGTGGTGCAGTTCCCGTTGACGACAATAAATACGAGCCGTCTCTTGAAAAAAGAAAGAAAATCAATGTAGAAGGTAAGGAAAAGGTTGCAGTTCTTGCGGCGCAGCTCATTTCACCCGGTGAAACTATTTTCCTTGATGCTTCTACCACAACATATTTCATTGCGCGCGAGCTTAAAAAGATGCAGAATATAACTGTTATCACAAACTCGCTTCACGCAATTGCGGAGCTTTCTCAGAATAAGGATATAAAAATTATCGGCACAGGTGGTATGGTAGGGGAGAATGCTTCTTTCGTAGGAAGCCTTGCAGAGGATAGTGTTCGTGAAAAATATGTAGCAGATAAAATCTTTTTCAGCTCAAGAGGTGTTACCGCAGACCGTGGTGTACTCGACAGTAACGAGCAGGAATGTGCAATGAAAAAATGTATGATGGCAAACTCCTGCAAAAAGATTTACGTATGCGGACATACAAAAATCGGCAGAATCGGTTTTGCCAAGCTTGCCGAGTTTGAAGAGCTTGACTATTTTGTAACCGAAACACCGCTTGACGAAGAGTGGCTTAAAAAACTCGACGAAGCAGGCGTAGAAGTAATTACAGCAGAAAACTAAGGAAGATGATGGCAATGTCATCATCTCAGACTGTCGAAAAAGTCGGTCAACCGCAAGCAAACTTGAATTTTTAAAGTTTTTGTAAGGGTTTGCGATTTTCGACAATCCGGTAACAAGGCAACTTCTCATTCAATGAAAAAGATAGTTAAAGCCCTGAAAATCGCAGTTTTCAGGGCTTTTGCTTGCTTCCGTCCAAGTCAATCTCTACCGTACCCTCGTACGCCGACGAGCTTGCCTTGAACAGATTTACCTTCCTTTTTCCTCGTCTGCCAGCGTGTCGATAGGTTTATCGACACGCTGAGATGATGGCAATGCCATCATCTTTTTTTCTATATCGGAAAATGCAGAAGATTTTCCGACTGTAATTTCATCGGTTTGCCGCTTGAAAACCATAATTTAAAAATGATAAGGTAAGAATTAAAAGTTTCTTTTTTGGGAATATACGCTATAATGAATTTGTCGTAACAGGACACATTGCTGAAAGTTGGTAAAACTGTTGACCATAAGGCGCGATTCTGCTATAATTAAGGCAGAACACAGGAAATGGAGTGTTAATATGAAAAAGTTATTTGCATTATTATTGGTAGTATTGACATTGTTATTAGTGGGTTGCGACACCACCAAACAAAACGAACAAGCAGAAAAAGGCGATTTTAAATTCTGCTCTCTTGAATGGGGGACGGATTGGGAAACAGTACAAAAAAGTGATATATTACAAAAGGCCAAATATGAGATTACTGAAAATGGACACAGGCAAGTAGTAAAGATAGAAGGTTTAGAATATTTAGGCGTAAAATTAGAAATGGTAGGATTGTCATTTGATGTTGCCGATGTAACAAAAGCAAATGGATTGAATAGCGTTTTTTTACAGTTTTCCGAAGAAAATGAAGAAGTCTTGTTAACTAAATTAACAGAATTATATGGAGAGCGCAAAAGCACCTATACAGATAAAAATGGGGTTGAAAATGGGATTAATCCTGCTGGTTGGGTTAGTAATGATACCATAGAAAATGTTTTGACAGAAGAGGAAAAAGAATATTACATCAGTATGTTCCCAAAAGACTATGAACAAACAAGATTAGAGGCAAATTTGCGTTCGCCTCTTGTTTCTATCAGGTTTGATGAAGAACACAATCTTGTTGAATTTAATGGAAGTGCTGCGTCACTCGTATCCTTTATACAAGCAGAATTGAAAAAGTAATTATTGAATATTTACAATGGGCAGGGTTACAAATCTTGCCCATTTCTCATGTGTGAAAATCAATTTCTGTACGAAATCTCAACAAAATCCACAGAAAATAAAGTTATATAAGCTGCCGTTTCAGACCTTGACTTGAAAAGTCGTGTGTGATAAAATATTCTTTATGAATAAAAGTAATCTATTGTGTTGATGTGGTATAAAGCGTGTTTCAGAGGTGGTACAATGAAAACGGTAATAGGATATATGAAAGAATTTTACAGCAAAATTTTACTTGGATTTGGTATTAAAATCATAGGAACGGTAGCTGAGCTTTTAATTCCTTTTATATTAAGTCACGTGCTTGCAAATATAGTAGGAAAAGATGTGCAAACCGTAGTTATGTGGGGTGTTCTGATGATGGTGTGCGCTACGGCATCCTGCGTGTTTAATGTAATTGCAAACCGTATGGCTACAGGTGTTTCCAGAAATTTTGTTGAGAATTTAAGACGTGACCTGTTTTCAAAAACCCTCAGACTTTCAGCCGCACAGACTGATAAATTTACCATTCCGTCACTTGAATCACGAATAACAACAGATACGTATAATGTTCATGGCTTCTTTACAATGATGCTCCGTATGGGTGCCCGCTCTCCCATTGTACTTGTTGGTGGTATAATAATAACACTCATCATGGATGCATACCTTGCATTGGTAATGTTTGCAGTACTGCCCTTTATTTTCGTAACAGTATTATTTGTCTCCAAAAAGGGTGTAAAACTTTATAAGAAAGTTCAACACTCCGTTGATAATATGATCCGCATTGTCAGGGAAGATTCAATCGGTATCCGTGTAATAAAGGCACTTTCAAAGGGTGATTATGAACATCGCCGTTATGAAAAGGCAAACCGCACCCTTATTAAGGATGAAATCAGTGCAGGTATAGTAATGGGAAGTTCTCATCCTCTTATGAACTTTTTCATGAATGCAGGTATAGTTGGTGTAGTTGCTCTCAGTAGCGGAAGAGTGGCAGATGGGCTTTCTTCTCCTGAAACCGTAATTGCATTTATGCAGTATTTTACGCTTCTTTCTATGGCGATGATGACTATTACCCGTATGTTTGTTATGTATACCAAAGCGGCAGCTTCTGCACAGCGTATTGAAGAAGTACTTACATCCGAGGAAGAAATTACAGTTCAGTCAAAGGATACATACCCGGATAGAAAAACAGATGCGCATATTGTGTTTGATAATGTAACATTTTCATACAAAGGAAGACGCAATAACCTTGAAAATATAAGCTTTGAGGTGAAAAAAGGCGGATCTCTCGGTATTATAGGTGCAACAGGTTCTGGTAAATCTACCGTTATAAAGCTCCTTTTAAGATTTTACGACGTTAATAAAGGTGGTATATACATAGACGGTGAGGATATTCGTACAATTGATAAGGTGAAATTGTATGAAAAATTCGGCTCTGCGCTTCAGCAGGACTTCCTCTATGCCGATACTGTTGAAGAAAACATAAAATTCGGCAGAGAACTATCTCATGATGATGTTGTCCGTGCGGCAAAAATTGCCCAGGCAGACGACTTTATAAACGGATTTCCCGATAAGTATGAACATATTCTTGCTCAGCACGGAACAAATATTTCCGGCGGACAGAAGCAAAGAATACTTATCTCCCGTGCGATTGCAGGTAATCCGGAAATTCTCATTCTGGACGACAGTTCGTCTGCTCTTGACTATAAGACAGATGCAACACTCAGGCGCAATCTGAAAGAAACAATGGCAGATACGACAGTCGTTACCGTAGCACAGAGAGTAAGCTCTGTTAAGGATAGTGATCTTATAATCGTCCTTGATGACGGAAAGATTATCGGTATGGGAAAGCACGAAGAATTGCTTGAAAACTGTATAGAATACCGTGAAATCAGCGATTCTCAGATGGGAGGTGCTTTCGTTGAGTAGAGGAAGAGGATTTATGGGAGGTCCCGGTGGATTAGGAAAGGGACCCAATGCTCAGGCACCGGAAAAAACGAAAATGGATAAAAAAACCGCAAAGGGTGTATTTTTAAGACTCTGCGGTTATGTAATGAAATATTGGTATCTTTTCATCCCGGCAATACTTATGACTTTGTTTTCAAATCAGTTATCACTATTAGGACCTAAGTATTCCGGTATTGCAATCGATGCTATTGCAAACCCCATGGGAGTTCAGTTTGATATCGTAAGCGAAAATATTATCAAAATGATTTTGTGCTACGGTCTCTCTGCCATACTTAGTTATCTGCTTGCTTCTTTAATGGTTTTTATCGGACAGAAAATTGTTTTTACAATGAGAAAACAGTTATTTGAAAAGCTTACCACACTTCCGGTAAACTATTTTGACACACATCCCACAGGGGATATTATAAGCCGTATTTCGTACGATATTGATACAATCAACAGCTCACTTTCTCACGACCTTGTGCAGATTATGACCAGTATTTACACGGTATTCGGTTCTTTGATATTTATGTGGAATATATCAAAACCGCTTATTATTGTATTTGCCGTTACTGTACCGGTATCAATACTGTTTGCCAAGTATCAGACAAAGAGAATAAGACCACTTTTTTCACTTCGTTCAAGAAAGCTCGGAGAACTCAACGGATATGCAGAAGAAATGCTTACAGGTTGCCGCAGTATTCAGGCATATGAGCGTGAAGATGTCATCAGCGGAAGATTTAACGAGAGAAACAAAGATTCTATGGACGCCTACTACAATGCCGATTATTACGGATGTACAATGGGTCCTGTTATGGGCTTTATCAACAACCTTTCCATTTCGCTTGTAATGATGCTGGGAGGAATATTCTACCTTTATTCACAAAACGGAACTGTTGCCGCAGGTAGTATGTTCTTTATAACCCTCGGTGGCGTTGCACAGTTTGTTCAGTATTCAAGACGATTTGCAGGTCCCATAAATGAATTTGCAAACATTCTTCATGAACTCCAGTCATCATTCTCTGCTGCAGAGCGAGTTTTCAAAGTTCTTGATGAAGAGCCTGAAAAAGAAGACAGCCCCGATGCTGTTGTTCTTGCAGATACAAAAGGAGAGGTAGAGCTTAGCCGGGTTGATTTTGGCTATGTTCCGGAAAAGACAATTTTAAATGATATTTCACTGACTGCAAAGCCCGGCAAAACCATTGCAATAGTAGGTCCTACAGGAGCAGGAAAGACCACAATTATAAACCTTCTTATGCGGTTTTATGATGTTACCGACGGTTCTGTAAAGGTAGACGGAATAGATATCCGTGAAATTACCCGTGATTCTCTCCGCGGTGCATATACTATGGTTCTGCAGGACACCTGGCTCTTTGGCGGAACGATATATGAAAATATTGCATATGGCAGAGAGGGAGCAACATTAGATGAAGTTAAAGAAGCGGCAAAAGCAGCCAGAATTCATAACTACATCGAAAGTCTGCCCGACGGATACGACACGGTAATCACCGATGACGGTGTAAATATTTCCAAAGGACAGAAGCAGCTTATAACCATTGCTCGTGCAATGATTGCAAACTCCCATATGCTTATTCTTGATGAAGCAACTTCAAACGTTGACTCTCGTACGGAAATAAAAATTCAGGAAGCGATGGCGAAACTTATGGAGGGAAAAACCTCGTTCGTAATAGCGCACCGTCTTTCAACCATACAGAACGCAGACTGCATTTTGGTTATTCAGGATGGTAAAATTACAGAGAGTGGCAACCATAATGAACTTATGAAAAAAGGCGGATTTTACAGCACTCTTTATAATTCACAATTTTCGTAATGAAATTTTTACGGCAGGGAATAATAAGGAAAAACAATTGAAACGGAGATTGTTATGAGAATAGCTTTTTTTGATGCAAAACCATATGATAAGCCGTCATTTGATAAGTACGGCGCAGAAAACAACATAAAGTTCAAATATTTTGAAACAAAACTTAACGAAGATACGGTAGAGCTTGCTCGCGGTTTTGACGGAGTATGTGTATTTGTTAATGACACGGTTAACAAAGAGGTTATTGATAGCCTTTATAAAGACGGTGTAAAGGTGCTTGCCTTAAGGTGTGCAGGCTTTAACAATGTGGATATGAAGTATGCTCACGGAAAAATCCATGTGGTGAGAGTACCTGCCTATTCACCCTATGCCGTTGCAGAGCATGCCATGGCAATGCTTTTAACTTCTATCCGCAGAATTCACAAGGCATATATCCGCACCAAGGACTTCAATTTCAGTCTCAGCGGTATGACGGGCTTTGATCTTCACGGAAAAACTGTAGGTGTTATAGGTACAGGTCGTATAGGTAGGGTCTTTATCGACATATGTCGTGGCTTTGGTATGAAAGTGCTTGCGTATGACAAATATCCTGCCGAAGGGCTTGATAACGGTGATACGGTAAGGTATGTTGAACTTGATGAACTTTTCCAAAATAGTGACATTATATCGCTTCACTGCCCTCTTACAGAAGATACAGACCATATAATTGACGAAAAAGCCCTTGAAAAATGCAAGACAGGTGTTGTTATAATAAATACCTCCCGTGGTGCTCTTGTAGACGCAGAAGCACTTCTTGCAGGAATTAAATTCCGTAAGGTAGGAGCGGCGTGCCTTGATGTGTATGAGGAAGAGTCAGACTTTTTCTTTGAAGATTTTTCAGGGCATATTGTAGATGACGACATATTGGCAAGGCTTATTTCAATGCCTAATGTAATTGTTACATCTCATCAGGCGTTTCTGACTGAAGAGGCTCTTTCCAATATTGCTGAAACTACTGTACAGAATTTACTGGATTTCTTTGAAAAAGGTGAATGTACAAACGAGCTTTGTTACCGTAACGGTGAAACAAAGGATTGCAAAACCGGAAAATGTTTTTAAATAAAAAAGCACTTGCATTGCAAGTGCTTTTTTGGTGCGGATGAAGGGACTTGAACCCCCACGTCGAAGACACCAGAACCTAAATCTGGCGCGTCTGCCGATTCCGCCACATCCGCATATTTAGTGACCGAGCCTTATTTTAACATATATTCTGTAAAATATCAACAACTTTCCAAATAATTATTTTGTTTTTGGAAATAATTACTGTATAAATGAGGAAAGGAAAGATAACAATGATTGAACAGGATACAATAAAACTTCTGCGCGAGTGTGATGCAGGAACAAAAATGGGTGTAAGCTCAATTGACGATGTGGTAGAGTATGTATCAGATTCAGAATTCAAGCAGCTTCTTTCTGTATGTAAAGACGAACATAAAAAGCTGGAAAACGAAATTGAATCACTTCTTGATAAATATAACGATGACGGTAAAGAGCCTGCCGCAATTGCCAAGGGTATGAGCTGGATGAAAACAAATATGAAACTTCTTATGGATGCTTCCGATAATACGATTGCAGACCTTATGACAGACGGATGTAATATGGGAGTAAAATCTCTTAACAAATATCTTAACCAGTATGAAGGTGCAGACGAAGTTTCAAAGGATATCTGTAAAAGGCTTATTAACCTTGAGGAAAAACTCGCAGTAGACATTAGATGTTACCTGTGAAAAACGGAGTGAAAACATAATGTTTTCACTCCGTTTTTTTATTAAACTAACCATTTTTTGTCGGTAGCATTTCTAAAATGTTTTAGTTCTGTTTTAAGAACATAATCAATGAAACTGATTTTCCAGTTGATTGCTTTTTCGTCGCCAAGATAATCCATTGAAGGCTCCCAACCAAGCCTTGAATCAAGACGGACATAGGTGAGCGCCTCTGTCACATTTTCTCTCTCTGAAAGAAGAAGCTTTTCTGCAGATTCTATCAGTTTGGGGAATTCATTGATGTTTTCTTCGCTTAAAAGCCTTGCTCGGATTCTGAACCATTCTTTTGCGTTGATGCCTGTCTGCACATAACAACAGATGTATTTGCCAAGATTTATAAGGTATGAAAGTTCTGTATTTCTGTCTTCTTCGGGGATTTTATCAAGAAGTGATATACCGTCTTTCATAAGTTCAAGCATTTTTTCAAGGGATTTTACCTCGCTGCAAACTCTTAATGAATATATCATTCCTCGACCGGTAGGTGGGGTGGAGGCAAGTGTCTGGCCTGCGGGAAATTCGTTTTTCAGTATTCGGTTGCCGAAATGCGCATTCTCGTTGGACGGTGGTTTGCGCATTTTGATAAGCGAGAACGGGAAAGACGGCCCTACACGGAAAGGTCCGTATTGGTCGTCATCACATGGAACGTAGTGAGTAATCGCTTCACTCCATTTTTTTAACGCTTCGTCAATTATCCGGAAATGTTTTGTTCCGAACTTTGCAAAGACAACATTCTTTAAACTTTCTATCAGGTCGGGCTGCTCCTTGATAAATGCCTGTTTTGACAAATCACCGATAAATGACGGAAAAAATCCGTAATGATGTGATTCCATAAGACCGCACAATCCCCATTTTTCCTGAGCATCACGCAGTCCCTGATATCTTTTTATCCATTGGTATGGCATAGGCTCATAGGGGATAAGCCCCATATCCCATGTCTGTCCACCGGTGTTTGCCATTGCATAAAGCCTGATTCCGTTTTTCTTCGCCGCTTCAGCTTCTGTTTTAAAATATGTACCGGGTCCTTCAAAGGAAAGCGTGTAGTCAGAACATATTTCCCAAATATCTTCGCGTTGAACTTTTTCATACATTTCGTAAGTTACAAGCAGACTTATGTCTTTCGGCAGATTATTTATAAGCGCTATTCTGTCCTCCTCAGGGGCAAATCCCCAGTTATATGTCCAAAAAACAATGTCGGTATCTTTGTTGTATTTGTATACTGATTTTTTTATAACTTCAAGCCACTTAGGATAATCGTTGCACGGCCAGAAACCGGGGTGGGGAGTATCAGAGGGAAAACTTTCTGAACTATAAATGCTTCTTAAGTAAGTTTTTTCGTCTTTACTGTTGAAATATATATTTTCTCCAACAAGAACAAGACCTTTGAAATGCGGGCAATTCTTAAAAATTTCCCCATAGAGACTATCATAAATCTCCTGCGCACCTTCATCATCGGGATGTACTTTGCAGAACATATAGCTATAAGCATACACATCTATACCATACTTTGCGGCACGTTGGCAAAGGTCGTTAAAATCGAGAAATCCCGACGGAGTTTCATTCACTCCTTTTACAAAAACAAGTACAGTATCCATTCCTGCGTGTGCAATTTGCGCCAGATGTTCATCGGGAAACTGATCCACACCGTAACCGGGGTGTACCATTCGGGGAGAGAACATAAAAGTATGTTTGATTTCCTCTTTTTTTATAAAGGGAGCTTTTCTCGCACTCATTTTATCTTCGAGGCAATAAAGCGCTTGAGAAGCAGTACGGTCGGTTTTTGCGGTAATTGTAATTACATCATCAAAAGATATAACATAATCTTCTGATTGATTTTCACATAGCGCAATCACAACCGCATTATTTGAAGTATTCTCATCGGAAACTGTCGCAGAAATATTCATTGAGGTAAGAAGATAATCCCGAAAATCCTCTGCAGCAGTCTGTAGAACTACCGATGCATCTGCCGGTATAGAAATTCTAAAAGCGTCTTTTATTTCATATTCGTCACAAGCGGGTGCAATGCTATTATCACGGATACCGCTTTTGTGAATTGTCAAAAGTCTTTTCCTGAAATCGTAGCTTTTTTCAGGTTTAAGCATTTTTCTGCCTCCTTAAAACTTTTTCTCCATTTTAGAATTTTTGGTGTATCTGTAAATATGTGTTTCGTAATGGGGAAGGTCAATCCCAATATGCTCGCCGTAAATTTTCTGTACCGTACGGTAAGCGCGCTTCGGATGGCGGTACTGGTCAAGAATACCCTTGTTATTACATCCTCTTGGACGGGAAATTTCAAAATCAGGGTCAGAACGGGCATCACACATCTGCCAGATGTATCCGCCTGAAATATGCTCGTGATTAAGAATCTGATTAAGTGTAAATTCCAATGCATCCGCCTGATAATCCTCCGTCCAGCGAGACGATTCAAATGCATTCACACCCGGAAGTGCCGCAAAACCGAACTCCGTCAGGAGAAAAGGCTTGTCATAGGAATCGCAGTCTTCAAGCACTTCTTTATAACTGTCCATGAATTCGTTCCAGTCTCCGTCCTCAGCAGGGAAATACCAACCGATGTAATGATTCACGGAAACAACATCGGCAAGAGCAAAGCACATTTCTCTATTTGCATCGGGCTTTACTTTATTGCTTGCATAGGTAATAAGTCTTGAACTGTCAAGGGATTTTGCAAGCTTCACCATTTTTTCTGTTACTTCATAACCTTCGGGAGTATCGGTTGCACACTCGTTATGCATTCCCCAGAAAATGATTGAGGGATGGTGGAAATGCTCTATTATCATTTCTTTTTCCATACTGAGTGCACGCTCTACGGCAAGGGGATTTGCCATTGCCTCAACTTTTCTGTTCCATGCAGGAATTTCCGACCAGAAAAGCATACCGATTTCATCGCAGTAATCAGCGGTTTTATGACTGTTGGGATAGTGACTTGTACGTATTGCATTAGCGTTTAAGTTCCTTAAGATATCGATATCCTTCTTTATCAGGTTAAACGGCATTGAAAATCCCCAGTCGGGATGCTCCTCGTGTCGGTTTACCCCTAATATTTTAATCTTTTCACCGTTTAAAAGGATGTCTTTGCCACGGGTTTTAATTTCACGGAAACCGATTCTCTCAATTATATCCTCGTTTCCGTAAACAAGTCTTATATAATAAAGCTCGGGCTTATATATGCCCCATAATTTTACATCGGAAAGCTTAATATCTGCATTTATATGTCCTTCTCCATCAACAAAAAGGGGAGTAGAGTATACTTTTTCATCGTTTACATAGATTTCAAAGTTTTCATTCTTTTTATTAAAGGTCTTTATATCAGCCTCAACTGAAAGGCTTACATCTTTAAGTCCGTTTTCAAACTCGTAGGAAATCTTGTAATCGTTTATCCAGCTTTCACCGAGTTCTCTCACATAAACGCCTCTTGCAATACCTCCGTAATTGAACCAGTCAACACGAGGAAGGGGATATGTGTCAGTTTCATTCAAAGTATTGTTAACTCTTACCGTAAGAGTATGAACACCAGAATCAAGACCATTTACTTCATAACCAAACTGCAAAAATCCGCCGTAATGGTTTCCTAAATGCTTGCCATCAAGGTAAACATCAGCTTCGTTCTGTACGGCTTCAAAATTTATGTATACATTGGGAGAAGCGGTTTCAAATGTAGTCTGATACCAGGCAGTTCCGGTATATCTGAAAAGGTCAATTTCCATATTCCAACAGGAGGGGACAATCATCTTTCTTGTGTTTTCAGGAAAGTTGTTAAACCATTCTTTTTCTATACCGATATCATCGGGATCAATAACAAAATCCCACATTTTATTAAGGTAATTTACTTTTGCAAAATTGCTTCTTTTAAACAGTCTGTCCATACTAAAAACCCCTTTCATGTCACTATAACAAATTTATCATAACAATGAACAAAATGCAAATTTTTTTTATCATCTTGCAATAAATAAAACTTTTTGATAAAATAATGATAATTAACCAATAGGAGAAAGAAAATGTTTGAATATATTTACGATATAAGATACTGTGACTATAAAGATTTTGATACGGTTAAGACAAGCACCCTCTTAGATGCTATACAGGAGGTTGCAATACGTAACTCCGAGAAAAACGGCTACGGTGTGGAAAATCTTCGACAGATGAACCGTGCGTGGCTTCTGCAGGGAATCAATGTATGTATTAAAAAACCTGCAAGCACTCATTCTGAACTGCAAGTACATACTGCAATAAAAAGCCTTAAAGGCGTTCTTTCCGAGCGTGGAACGATTATTAAACAAAACGATGAAGTCGTGGCAAAAAGCATTGCCAACTGGTGTCTGCTGGATACTGAAAAGATGCGCCTTGCAAGAATACCCAAAGAAATGACCGAAGCTTACGAACATTGCGATTTTCAGGATGAGTTTTTCACATATATTCGCCCAGAAGTTTTAGCGGATGCACCTGAAAAATATAAAATCCGTGTATCAAATAAAGAGCTTGATACAAACAAGCACCTTAATAATCAAAAGGGTGCAGAGCTTTTGATGGATGCACTTCCTTTTGAGTTTGAACTTAGAAATATAAAGATTCATTACCCCAATCCGGCATATCTCGGGGAGGAACTTTCTGTATGCGTGAAAGAAATAGAAAACGGCTACTATGTGCATCTTATGAAGCAGGACGGTACCGTTTGCGTAGTGGGAACTTTTGAAAAATAATTGTGTGGTGATTAGATGGCAACGATACTTATAGCGGAAGACGACAGAAATATGCGCTTGCTCACATCGGCACGCCTTAAAGATACTTACAATGTTGTAACCGCCTGTGACGGTGAGGAAGCTCTTGATATTATCCATAAAGGCGGAATAGATTTGATTATTTCCGACATTATGATGCCTAATATGGACGGGTACGAGCTTTTAAAAACAATACGAAGTGAAGGCTTCCAGACGCCTTTTCTTTTTCTGACTGCCAAGGAAACTCCGATGGATAAGGAAAAAGGTTTTGACTTGGGTACGGATGATTATATGACCAAACCTTTCTCGGCGGATGAGCTTCTGTGGCGTGTAAAAGCACTTTTGCGCCGTGCAAACATCAATCAGGAAAAGAAAATAAATGTCGGCAGAATTACTGTTGATTCGGAAAAGTATGCCGTATATTCAGATTGCGAATATGTAGAACTTCCTAAAAAGGAATTTGATCTGCTTTTCAAACTTCTCTCATACCCGGAACAGATTTTTTCCAAGGAACAGATTTTAAATTCTGTATGGGGAATGACCAGCGAAAGTGGGGAAGAAACCATTAAAACACATATCAGCAGAATCAGAAACCGGCTAAAAAATATGCCGGAAATAAACATACAGACTATAAAAGGTCTTGGTTACAAAGCTTCAATAAAAAACAGCACTTCAGTTTGAAGTGCTGTTTTCGTATATTCTTACTGCGCCATATGCTGAAGCAAGGTTCGATATTTCGTCTGGAATACATATGATTTCCTTGTCAGAAAACTTGCCGAGCAGATGTGCCATCGGCCTTTTCAAAACTTCTTTTCCGCCAAGGACAACCTTTTTGGCAGATGATTTTATAATATTTGAAATTTCACCCAAAAGCGCAATACCCATAAAGAAACTGTATGCTTCACTGTCTGTTGCCCCGAATAAAACCTTTAAAGTACGGACTTTGAAAAATGCAGCATTTACGCCATTTCCTTTTGCATACAAGAAACCTTTTTCAAGAAAAGAAGTGTCAAGAGAAGAATTTTTCAAATCAATACTTCCCTTTAAAATGGTGTGGCTTGACATTGCTTCTATCAGTTCGCCTGTCATTTCTGTGGAGAATGAAACGATTTTTCCATCTTTATCCGTTTCTATCAGTTTAGAATGTGAACCGGGAAGAACATACAGACAGCTTTCTTCAAGCTTTTCGCAAAGCCCCATAAGTTCTGCCTCTTCGCCACGCATCATATCTGCATTTTCAAAACCTGTGGAATCTGTTTTCAGCCCACGGACAAATACAAATGGTATAGAAGTGATTTCGGGGAAAGATGCATTTTCGGTTGCCTTTGCCATTTCTTCAATTCCACATGGAAGAGCAAGATGGGGAAGCGTCATAAGTCCCAGATCGGAAGTTATCATTCCGCTGCAGATTACCCTTTCAATATCTTTTTCGGAAAGAGAGTTATCGGATAAAATTGTAAAAACAGCTTTTTTTAACTCTGCTTTGTATGTATCGGTTCCGTTGGCATTTATGCGTACACCCATATCAATTTTTACAGTATCGATTACAACACCGCTTTTCAAAAGATGTACTCTTGTATTGGTTGTGCCGCCGTCAATTGCTATATAATTTGCCATATTATTCACCTTTCACAGCCGAAACAAATTTCTTTGCAAGATTGGTTATAGCCTCGTAATTACCTTCTGCCAATGCCTTTTTATCGATGATATTAGAGCCTATTCCGAAACCGCTTACACCAGCTTTAAGATATTCTGCCATATTACCCTCATGAACACCTCCAACTGCAAGCATATCAATATGTGAAAGAGGTGCTTTAATGGCCTTTACATACTCAGCACCAAGTGAGCAAACGGGGAAGAGCTTTACAAAATCTGCACCGCATGAGTGTGCTGCCTGTACTTCGCTGGGTGTAAGTGCACCTGGCATGGAAACCATACCGAGTTCTCTTGTCTTTTTAATAACATCACCATTGGTATCGGGGGAAATTATAAACTTTCCGCCTGCATTTTTTGTAAGTTCAACCTGTTTCTCGGAAAGAACAGTACCTGCACCGATAAACATTCTTCCTTCAAAATGAGCAGAAAGCATTTTGATGTTTTCTGCAGTTTCTTCATCGGAAATTTTTCCGTCAGCACTGTATGTTATTTCAAGAAGCCTGATTCCGCCATCGTACATAGCCTCAGCAAGGGGGATGAGCTTTTCTTTCTCAACTCCGCGAACAATAACGATGAGCTTTTCATTTTTTATCGAATTTATAACTTGTTCTCTCAACACTAATTCCTCCAAATTGTATTATTGTACTCATTATAACATAAAAATACCGGTTTGTGAACTAATGTATTGAAAAAATTTTTTATTATGATAAAATGGATATATTGGGAAAGGAAGATACTATGAGTAAAAATAAAATTTTAAGATATAAAGATAAAATAATTCCTCCATATCTGATTCTGTCAATTTCCGTAGTTGTTGCTGCCGCGTTGGGCTACTTCTTTATGACATGGATTATTAATGACGTGTTGGGGGTGGAAGGAACATACATAAGCACTACATTCGAGGTAGTGGGAACAGTAGCATTTATGGTGATTGTGCTTGTGCCGATGAGTATTGTTTTCTATAGAATCCGTAAAAAGGAACTTAATATTCTTTACGAAGGAATACAGCATCTTGCAGAGGGGGACTTTAACTATAAAATCCCTGTTAAACGTAGATATTCGCTGGCAAAAGTGTATGCAAACTTTAATAAAATGAGTGAGGAACTTCAAAGCGTTCAAATTCTGAGAAATGATTTCATAAACAGCTATTCTCATGAATTTAAAACTCCCATTGCATCTATAAATGGCTTTGCGGAGCTGCTTCTTGATAAAACATTATCCGATGAGGAAAGAGAGCAATATTTAAGAATTATTATAGAGGAAACGGACAGACTTTCAAAGCTTGCCACAAATACGATTCTTCTTTCCAGACTTTCGTCGCAGCAGATTGTTGCTGATACGGAGGAGTATGATTTAGGGGAGCAAATTCGCCAATGTTCCATATTACTTTCTCAGAATTGGCTGAAGAAAAATATAGAGTTCACCTGTGCGTTGCCTCAGGTCTTGTATAAAGGAAATCGTGAACTTATGCAGCATCTTTGGATTAATCTTATTTCAAACGCGGTTGAACACACTCCCGAAAACGGTGAAATAGCAATTTCGCTGCATGAAGAAGAAAACGAAATTATTATGAATATTGCAGATAACGGGGAAGGTATGACGGAAGAAACCCTGAAACATCTTTTCGATCCGTATTTCCAGGCAGATGCTTCCCGTTCTTCAAAAGGACTGGGACTTGGGCTTTCTATAGTAAAGCGTATCACAGAGTTGTGCAACGGAAGTATATCTGTAGAAAGTGAGATAGGAAAGGGTAGCCTTTTTACTGTGAAACTCCCAAAGTAAACTGAAAGTAAACAAAAAAACTTTTCTAATTTACGAAGTGAATACATTGGTATGATAATCTCCATACTAAACTGGGTATGGAGGTTATTTTTTTATGAAATGGAATATAATAGGCGACTCAAGTTGTGATTTGTTTGAATTGGAAACCCCTTGTGAAGAAATCACATACCGGAGCGTGCCTTTTGTTTTAAATATAGAAGATAAAGAATTCAAGGATGACGAGGGTCTTAACACCGCTGAAATGGTAAAGTTTATGAAATCCAGCAAGAAGGCAAGTTCAAGCGCGTGTCCTTCTCCCGAAGCCTGGCAGGAAAAGATGGTGGAGGGAGAAAACAATATCTGCGTTACAATTTCCAAAAACCTTTCGGGAAGTTATCAGAGTGCAGATATTGCTGTAAAAAATATTTGCGAAGAATTTCCGGAAACAAAAGCCGCGGTCGTTGACGGCTGGGCAACAGGTCCGTCCTCGGTACTCACCGTAAGAAAATTGGTAGAAAACATTAAAAAAGGTGAGGATTTTGACTCTGTTATAAAAAATACTGAAGAGTATGTTAAGGGCATCCACACCGTGTTTGCGCTTTCTTGTTTTGATAACCTTGTAAAAGCAGGCAGAGTGGGAAAGATTGCAGGTATTCTCGCTGCAAGTCTCGGCTTCTGGGGTGTAGGTATAGAAAAAGGCGGTAGAATTGCTTTCAGGGCAAAAATCCGCGGGAAAAAGAAAGCAATTGCTGAAATGCTTGCCGTAATTAAGGAAAACGGATTTAACGGAGGCGATGTTGTAATCAGCCATTGCTTGAATGAGGAACTTGCCCTTAAAATGAAAGAAGAAATAGAAGCATTGGACAGTTCTGTCAATGTTACGATTCTTCCCACAAGAGGACTTAACAGCTATTATGCAGATAATGAAGGAATAATAATATCGTATTAAAAAGATGCAAATAAACAGCACCGAACGTTTATTGGCGTGAAATTATAATTAATAATAAAGAATTTTAAAAGTATATAAATTTTTGTAGGAATCCGTATTTTTACGGATTCCTCAGCGTGTCGATAAACCTATCGACACGCTGTCAGACGAGGAAAAAGGACGGTAAATCTGTTCAAGGCAAGCTCGTCGGCGTACGAGGGTACGGTAGAGATTGACTTGGACGGAAGCAAGCAAAGCCCTGAAAACTGCGATTTTCAGGGCTTTAACTATCTTTTTCATTGAATGAGAAGTTGCCTTGTTACCGAATTGTCGAAAATCGCAAACCCTTACAAAAACTTTAAAAATTCAAGTTTGCTTGCGGTTGACCGACTTTTTCGACAGTCTGAGGAATCCGTATTTTTACGGATTCCTTTCTTTTTATGCCAATAAACTACAGACAAACTTCGCCTCTCGATGTACCTGTGTACGCCTTCGGGTAACCCAAGCTTCGCTTGGCTTAGTTTGTCCGTTCTGCACTATTTCTTTCCATCCTTAAAAAGCGGTGTAAAAAGTGTTAGTTTTTACACCGCTTCTGCATTTACCGCTTCTTAATTATCCTGCTTTTAAATATAAGCACCGTCACAATGGTTGAAATTATGATTTCTGGTATCATATACGAGCCGTTGTAAATAAGGGAATAGGCAAAAACTGTCTGCCCTTCTTCCGCATAAACTCCCCAGATGAGAATTCCGGATAATATGTGACACACATATCTTGCAAGCGTTACCGTAAACGCCGCAATTCCGGCGGAGTATGCTTTTTGACCGCATAACTTGTAAATAAGTCCCGAAAGTCCCAATACACCAAATGCAATTATATAATCCAGAAGAATTACCAATACAAAATTAAGAAAAGTCTGTGTTGGTGGCGGATAAAATCCGAACATCATCTGAATTATTGCATAGGCAAGGGAGGAGCAAAGTCCCCATTTTGTGCCATACAGAATACCTACAAAGATAATAGGCACCATTGATGCAATGGTGACACTACCGCCCTGAAGCCACGGGGCGGGAATCAGTTTGCTGACCCACATCAGCACCGTTGCAAGCGCAACTAAAAGCGCACTTGTTGTTAGTTTTTTGGTTGTGCTCATTTTTGTTATTCCTTTCTTTCTGATGTTTTTGAAAAGGAATAATTCCAACAAAAAAATCGAACCGTAGGAAATCGGTTCGATTACAGAAAATCTAATCAATTATTTCCCTACGTTGGCATTATCCAAATCAGGTTACGGGTTAAAGCGACATTACGCTTACTCTCAGCCTGCTTGTGCAAGCTCCCCCATACTTTGAAGCAATCTCATTATATAGCTGAACACGATTTTTGTCAATAATTTTTTTAATGTTTGCACAATAGAAAATATTATTTATAATATTAGAAATATTTATTGCAATTAAAAAGCAGTAATGATATATTTTTTCTATAACTTGTAAAAAGAAGTTTGCATTATCTGTAAAAAGGAGTTTACATTTATGAAATGTATCATAAACGGAAGAATTGTCCTTGCTGATAAAGTTCTGGATAATTTCGCAATCATTTTTAGTGATAAGATAGAAAAAATCGTAAGCGAAAACGAAATCAATACCAATGATTATGAAATAATTGATGCCAAAGGTAATTTCGTTGCCCCCGGTCTTATTGATATGCATATTCATGGCTACCTCGGTGCCGATGCATCTGACGGTGACGCAGACGGAATACGCAAAATGGCGGCAGGTATCATTAAAAATGGTGTTACAGCATGGTGTCCTACAACAATGACCGTTTCAAAACAGGAGATAGAAGCTGCTTTTGAATCTGTAAGAGAAGTTAAAAACAGCGATGAATACTACGGTTCCAGAATCCTTGGGGTTAACAGCGAGGGTCCCTTCATAAATACAGCAAAAAAAGGTGCTCAGGCAGGGGAGCATATTCTTAAGCCTGATGCAGAATTTATAAAGAAGCATTCAGACATTGTAAAGCTTTTCACAGTTGCACCCGAAGTTGACGGTGCTTTGGAATGTATCGAAAAAGTTTCCAATGAAACCGATGTTCTCATTTCTATGGGACATAGCGATGCAACATTTGAAGAAGCACTTGCAGGAATTGAGAAAGGCGTTCGTCACACAACCCATCTTTTCAATGCAATGTCAGCTCTTACACACCGTGGCCCCGGTGTTCCCGGTGCGGCACTTTCAAGCGATAATGTAAGCGTGGAGCTTATTGCAGATACCTTCCATATCAATAAAGGACTTTTCGGACTTGTTGCTAAAATAAAAGGTGACAAGCTCTGCCTTATCACCGACTGTATAAGAGCCGGCGGAATGGAAGACGGTGACTACACCCTCGGCGGTCAGCCCGTACATAAAGAAGGAATCAAGTGCCTTATGCCCGACGGTACAATTGCAGGAAGTGTACTGAACCTTAACGAAGCCGTAAGAAATCTCTACGAAAATGCAGGTATAGAAGTTTACGAGGCTGTAAACTGCGCATCTCTCAATGTAGCAAAGGCTTTGGGCGAGGATAAGGAGATTGGCTCGCTGGAAGAAGGAAAGCGTGCAGATATAATAATTGCCGATGAAAAGTTTAATATTCATACAACTATCCTTGGCGGTGAAATCAAATATAAAGGAGAATAATTATGATTAAAGCAAAACTTGAACCTGAATTTATGCCTATGGTAAAGGTAATAAATGATTATAAAGCTGCCGTAGCAAAGGCAGAAAACCAGCCCGTAGTAATTTCTGTTGAAAGAAATAACTCCCTTATGGCTGTATACAAGCTTGACGTATATAAAGAAGGTACAGGCCATGACGAAGAAAACTACGGTATCGTAGAAAGAATTATTAAGACTCTCCTTTGGGCAAAGGGCGGTTTTAAGGTATATGTAGCAGGATCCAAGTATATCTATGACCGTATTGCCGATGATTACAGAATTGGCGGTGCAAGGGAATTTGACTTCAATTTCATGGCTCGCGTATATGAAAAACCTTTTGAGGTTATCTATGTTGAAAATGTAGCCGATGCACCCAAAGAAAACGATGCATCTTCTCCCATTGGTCGTCACCTTGACGGTTGCCGTATCGGTTTTGATGCAGGCGGAAGCGACCGTAAGGTTTCTGCCGTTGTAGACGGTGAAACAGTTTATTCCGAGGAAGTTGTATGGTTCCCCAAACTTCAGGAAGACCCCATGTATCATTATGAAGGAATCCTTAACGCAATGAAGACTGCGGCATCACATATGCCCAGAGTTGATGCAATCGGTGTTTCTTCCGCAGGTGTTTACATTGATAACAAGATAATGGTTGCTTCTCTTTTCCTCAAGGTTTCCGATGAAGATTTTGAAAAGCACGTTAAGACAATGTATATTGATGTTGCAAAGGAAATTGGCGATGTTCCCGTTGAAGTTGCAAACGACGGTGATGTAACTGCTCTTGCAGGTGCAATGAGCCTTGAAGATAACAATGTTCTCGGTGTTGCAATGGGTACAAGCGAAGCGGCTGGCTATGTTGATAAAGATGGAAACATCACAGGCTGGCTTAACGAACTTGCATTCGTTCCCGTAGACTTTAACAAGGGCGCTATGGTTGACGAGTGGAGTGGCGACTACGGTTGCGGTGTTAAATATTTCTCTCAGGATGCAGTTATAAAACTTGCTCCTAAGGCAGGAATTGAGCTTGACGAAAAGCTTTCTCCTGCAGAAAAACTGAAAGTTGTTCAGGGTCTTATGAAGCAGAACGACTTCCGTGCAGCAGCAATCTATGAAACAATGGGTGTATACTTTGGTTACACAATCGCATATTACTCCATGTTCTACGATATTAAGCACGTGCTTATTATGGGTAGAGTTACAAGCGGTAACGGTGGTGCAATTATCCTTGAAAAAGCAAACGAAGTTCTTAAAACAGAATTCCCCGAACTTTTTGCAAAAATCAAGCTTCATATCCCCGACGAAAAAGCAAGAAGAGTTGGTCAGTCCGTTGCGGCTGCAAGCCTTCCTAAAATTAAATAATAGAAAGAGCAGTGTTTTACACTGCTCTTTACTTTTTGTAGGAATGTGATATAATGAAATAACAAAGCTAATTTAGTTTATGATGGAGAAGTTTTAAATAAAAAATTTTAGAGGTGTAACAAATGGATATGAATTTTGACGTTAATAAAATTTTTCAAAATAGATTAGCAACGAGTATGGGGCTTGACAAATATCAATATATCATTGAACAGGTCGGAAAGACAGATGTTTCCAAAGATGCAGATTTTCAAAGAGTATTTAATGGATTTTACATAGTTAGACGAAATTTAGAGTGGAGAAAGATCTATTACGAATTGTTTGAACAAGTGAAAAATGGCTTCCCAACTTTTGCAAGTATACTTATCCATTTGTACGAATGCACAGGGAATGTTGAACCATCGTTTTCCAGTAAAATGCTTGCTTCTATTTTTCCTGACAAGCCAATATGGGACCGTTACGTTGTAAATAACCTTAACATACAGTTAGATGGAGCGAGCAAAAGAGAAAAATTAGAAAATGCGATTGCGCTTTATACTACTATGGAAAAATGGTATGAAGATTTTTTGCAGACAGACAAAGCAAAAGAATGTATCGAGGTATTTGATCGTGTTTTACCAGATTACAATCGTATATCAAAAATAAAGAAAATAGACAGTATTTTGTGGAGTATAAGGTAAAATTTTTTGTTAAAAATTTTTGCTCCTAACTTGATACTAACTATATGGAGATATCGAGTATTGTCGAAAAAAGTGTGCGTTATAACAAAGGAGAAATTATGATAAATAAAAAATATCAAGTTTTTATAAGTTCAACATATACGGATTTAATTGAAGAACGAAGAAAGGTAATGGATGTTCTTTTAATGGCAGACTGCATACCAGCTGGTATGGAGGCTTTTGTTGCCACGGATAATGAACAATTTGAGGTTATAAAAAAAGTAATTGACTTGTGTGATTATTATGTATTGATTTTGGGGATGAGATATGGGTCAATTAATTCTGCAACAGGGATAAGTTACACAGAAATGGAATATGAATATGCTAAAGAAAAGGGAATTCCTGTTTTAGTTTTTGCTATTGATGATGCTGTAGAGTTAGATGAAGATAAGCGTGATTCGGAAGAAGAAAAAATTGCTAAACTTAAATTATTTAGAGATAAAGCATTGACCAATCGCATGGCAAGTATTTGGAAAAATGCAGATGAACTTACTGGAAAAGTTGCAGTTTCAATAATGTGAGCAAAACAAGAAATTAGCAGGCCTGGTTGGCAACGTGGTGCGGATTATGACGAAGCATCTTTGCGAAAACAAATAATGGATTTGACTGCAATTAATGAAGCTCTTAGTAAGGAATTAAAAGATGCCCAAAGTACTATAAATGAACTAACACCTAATCAAGAATTAGCTTTTGAGGAGTGTACATTTAAAGTAGATTACTATTATTATTTGTCAAATACAAGTACTGCCAAAAAATATGATAGTGTTGTGCTTTCTCTTCCATATATTTTTTCATCAATTGCATTAGAAATGACTGACGTAATGATTAGTCAAGGAAATGTTGAAAGAATTATAAAAGATCTTATCAAAAGTAGATACAGATTCTATATAGAGGATCAAAGTTTTATAAAAAAGGCCTTAATTCAGTTGAAAAAACTTGATTTAATTCAATCATCTTGGAATGAAGCAAACAAAGTTTTATATTGGGGACTAACAAAAAAAGGTATAAAAACTAGGGATGATATGCTACTGATAAAAAAATAATTTTCTCCTGACTTAACACGAACTTGACACCAAAAAGGTTTGCATCTAAACCTTACATATCGCAATATGAATGTCGAAAAATGCCGAACAGATAAATAAGAATTTTACAAAGGAGTTATTTGTATGAGTAAAGCATATGATTTTTTGAAAGAGTGTGGTTCTTTCTTTGTTTTGTCTATCAATGGTGAATATCCTGCAGGAAGACCTTTTGGTGCAGTGATGGAAGTAGGAGAAGATTTATTCTTATCC
>SVJW01000021.1 GCA_015068735.1 Oscillospiraceae bacterium | reverse complement strand
GACGGATGGTTTTCTATGGCAGGAGATTTATAAGAAAGAAAAAAGGAGGTGTAAAGAAACTCGGATTTTTTACACCTCCTTTTCGTTGCTCTTTTGTAATTTCTTTTTTGTAAATGTTTTCCAAAAAATTCATTGGATAAAATTCCTGTTAATTCAAATAATAGTGATGTAATTTAAAATCAAAGGAGCATTATTTATATGAAAGCAACAGGAATTGTAAGGCGTATTGACCCTTGTGTTATAATAGGACAAAAGCCGACAAACCGCATAACTACGGGTTTTTCGATGATTTTTGTTCGAAAATTTCTTCTAAAAACCTTGAGTTTTGTCGACTTGATTAGACAGAAAGCGAGGTGAATTGACATATTATACATACATCGCACAATCTAAAATATTAATATGTAATAGACGGGATGCTTTGAAGTGAACCCCAAAGTTTAGATTACCTCGCTTTTGTTATGTAATTTTGATTGCTTGTACTTTTTCTATATTGAACAGGTGTTACACCAAATTCTTCTTTGAATTTTTGGTAAAAGAAGGTTTTATTTGAAAATCCTACTGAATGGCAGATTGTTTCTATACTGCAATCGGTTTCAATAAGCTGTGTTGCGGCACAGGCGAGACGCCTTTTGATGAATAATGTATGAAGCGGTGAATCATAGTTGGTAAGTACTAATCTTGAAAGCTGTCGTGTACTTATAGAAAGTCGATCTGCTATTTCCTCGTTTGATAGGTTGTTCATATATTCAGCATTTATAATGTGGTCAAGAATAAGCAGATTTTCAATTTCTTTTGTGTTTTTTTCTTTTGGTACGAATATTTTTTCGGTTATGTTTAAAGTTGCAGTTTTATAAAAATTACAAATAAATTCTAAGAGTTTAGTTGTATCTACGGTTTTATTGGAAATAATCTTTTGAGCTATGGAGCAAAGCTCTGTATTATTGCGAAATATAAATATTTTATCGCTGTAAAGCATCGAGGCAATGTGAGAATCTAAACTTTTGCTATTTTTCACATTGCTTTCTTTTTTGTTACATAATAATCCTATAGAAGTCCAAATAGTGTTATTTGAAGTATCTGGCTTTTTTGTGTGATTTATACCCGATGGAACAAGACATATATCGTTTTTATTAAGGATTATTTTTTCATTAGAAAAATTTAATTGTATAGAATCCTTGAAGCAGAAGAACAGCTCTGCATGGGAATGAATATGCAGTAATTGTATATTTATAGTATTTTTTTCGGGTTTAAAAGGGAACTTAAAAATGCTCCATACAATATCATTTATCTGAATTGAATGTATTTCTTTCAAAAAAATCACCTCACATTTGAAGAATAACATTTTTGAAAATCAATGTCAAGAAAATAGTAACAAAAAAAGACATCATAATATAAAACCAGTCTTTGCTTGTACTTGTTAAAAATATTATGAATGTATATAATTATATTATTAAAGCTTAAAGTTTTGAGGTGGATTTTATGGTTAATAAGATATCTATGTTTAAAAAAGCTTTAGATTGCTTTATTGACTCGTATTATGTAACTAACGGTAATTCAGGTATATTGCGAGTAACAGTAAAGGATAAAATTATTTACGAGCGTTTTATCGGTTTTGCTGATAGGGAAACACATATGCCGTTCACAAATGAATCTATGTTTAGCTTTTACTCGTTATCAAAACCTTTTCTGGCAATTGGAATAATGAAACTTCGGGATGAGGGACTGATAGATATTGACAGTCATCCGTCAAGATATGTTCTGGAAGCTCAAGGATTTAATAGCAAAGTTACAATAAGGAATATGCTACATCATACAAGCGGTTTGCCCGACTTTGTTCAAACAGCACAGTTTGATAAAAAATATGATTCTGGGTTACCAGATAAGCTTCGTGAGCAATTAAAGGAGCTTGCTGAGTATTCAAATTTATTTGAGCCCGGAACAAATGTTAAATATGCAAATATTAATATGATTATTTGTGCATTAGCCATAGAAAATATTACGGGTTTATCGTATTCTGAATATATGAAAGAAAATGTATTCAATCCTTTAGGTATGCACAGTGCATATGTGGATAATAAAGACTTGAACATGGAACACCGTGTCAAAGGCTATGAAATAGTTGAGGAGCAGATAGTTCAGGTAGAAAGATGTATTAACTGGATGCTTGGTGCAGGCGATATTATTGGAACAGTAGACGATGTTTACTGTTTAAATCTTACAATAAAGCATCAAAAATTACTTAAACCCGAAACTTGGGATGAAGTTCTAACCCCATCTCCAATTTGTACATTCGGTATGGGATGTAGAATAGATAGTTGGCACGGAAAGAAGAGAATAATCCACAACGGAGGATATACAGGTTTTAGAACTTTGCACATTCAATTACCTGAAGATGATTTTGATATAATCTTTCTTTCCAATTCGGGTTGGGGAGATGCTCGTAACGATATTTCAGAAGCAATTTTCAGGGAATATTACGGTAATTCTGAACATCCATCTCAAAAAATAGATATGGATGCAGGATATATAAATTAAAACAATCGGAGGAAAGAAAATGAAATTTAAAGGAATTATGCCCGCGCTTATCACGCCACTTAATGAGGACAACAAAACAGTTAATGAAAAGACCGCAAGAGAAATTATAGAATTTCAGTTAAGTCAGGGAGCGGATGGTTTTTATGTATTGGGTTCTACTGGCGAAGGTCTTGTTTTAGATGAGAGTGAAAGAATGAAGATGCTTGAAATATGCGTAGACCAAGTCAATGGTAGGAAACCAATTATATGTCATACTGCTGCTATTAATTTTAGTGAATCAGTTCGTTTATCTAAGCACGCAGAGAAGGTAGGCGCCGATGCTATTTCGGCTATTCCGCCAATTTTCTTCCATTATAGAGCAGAGGATATTTATAACTATTACAAATCTCTTGCTACAAGTACAAATTTACCGTTTATTATGTATAACCACTCGGCTGCAAATGGTGGAATGAATGCTGAAACTGTGGCAAAGATGTTTGAGATAGACAATATAACAGGCGTAAAATGGACTGTAAATAACTATTATGAGCTTATGCGCCTTAAGGATATGACACACGGAGAAATGAACATAATAAACGGACCCGATGAAATGCTTATTTCCGGTCTTGCTGCAGGTGCAGATGCAGGTATTGGTACAACATACAATGTTATGCTTCCACAGTTTGTATCACTATATAAAAATTTCAAAAAAGGCAATATTCATAAAGCAAGAGAAATTCAATATAAGATAAATAGAGTTATAGGCTGTATGATTAAACACGAATGTATTTCTGCCACCAAGTATATGTGTACTATGCTTGGCTTTAATTCGGGCGAAGCAACTTACCCTTTAAAGCATTTTAAGGATGGCGGCGTTCCTGAAATTGAACATGAATTAAAAGAACTTGGATGGCCTTTCAAGGAGAACTAATATGTATCTGTTTGCACAGGCTTTAGGTATAGTAGCTTGCGGAGAATCCAACATCAACAGATGTATGGAGCAATAAGAATGGGAAAATATATAAAATTACCGCTGGTAAAACTACTAAAATATTAGATTAAAAAGGGATGTAGAATTATGAAATGTGAAACTTATTCTATAAGACATGGTTATGATAAAAAGAAATGCCTTGTTCACGCAAGATGCTGTTATACACCCAATTTAATGGTAGCAACAGCACAGTATTTGAATGTTGCAGGCTGTGATTTGTTTTCGGGAATCCGTATGTCTACAAGCCACGATGATGGTAAAACCTGGACTGAGTTTAAGGAACAAAAAGGATTGTTGCCCATGGAGGATGATAAATATATAACCGTTGGCTGTGATGCAACACCTATGCACCATAAAAAAACTGATAATATCCTCTTGCTCGGCCATACTGCAGAATATGAGAAGGGCTCCTTGCATCCCACAGGGCGAAAAAGGCACACCTTTTACAGCGTTTTTGATAAAGAGAAACAAGAATTCCGTCAGATGAAGTTTCTTGAAATGCCAAACGGCTATGAGAGATGCGGTAATGGTTCGGGTCAAAGTTTGGAACTTGAAAACGGCGACCTTTTGATACCTGTATACTACAAAAAAGATAATGAGCAGAATATGTATTCTATGGTGCTGAGATGTTCTTTTGATGGAGAAAATATAACTGTTCTTGAAATGGGAACTCCCCTCACCATTCATATCAAGCGTGGGCTTGGTGAACCTTCGCTGGTTTTCCATAACGGAGCCTACTATATGACTCTGCGTAATGATGAATGCGGATTGGTGGCAAAGAGTTCCGACGGACTAAATTATACCGATTTGCAGTTATGGAAGTGGCAAGACGGAAGTATTCTGCAAAATTACAACACCCAACAGCATTGGATGACATTGGGAGATGATTTATATCTTGTATATACAAGACGTGGTGCAAATAATGACCATGTATTCCGGCATAGAGCTCCCTTGTTTGCTGCAAAAGTTGACAATATGAGATTGATAAAGGATAGCGAGAAAATAATTGTGCCTGAAGAAGGAGCAAGACTTGGCAATTTCGGCGTATCATCATATAAAGAAGGCGGTGCTGTTGTAATGGCAGCTGAATGGATGCAACCGCTTGGTTGTGAAAAATACGGAAGCGATAATAATATTTATTTAGCAATAATCAGTAATGAATAACCGTCAATTTTTCCCACCTTTTTCCTTACATAAAAATTCCTTGGTTGCACACAATAGTTTTGTAAATTAAACCAAAAGGAGCATTGTTTATATGAAAGCAACAGGAATTGTAAGAAGAATAGATGACCTCGGTCGTGTTGTTATACCAAAGGAAATAAGAAGAACGATGAGAATCAGGGAAGGAGACCCGCTTGAAATTTTCACAGAGAGAGACGGGGAAGTAATCTTTAAAAAATACTCACCAATAGGTGAACTTGGAGAGTTTGCATCTTGTTATGCTGAAACTCTTGCCAAAACAAGTGGGCTTCCGGTGGTGATTACCGATAAAGACAGCGTAATTGCTGTGTCAGGTGCACCGAAGAAAGAACTTGTTGAAAAGAGAATCAGTGAAGATATTGAAAAGATGTTGGAAAAGAAAATTGTTTTTGCTATAGAAACAGGGGAGAACACAGGGGTCCCCGTTGTGGATGGTTCTGAAAAGTACTTTGCAGGAGTTGTGGCACCTATTGTAAGTGAGGGTGATACCATAGGAAGCGTTATGATGGTGTCGGATAAAGAAACAATGCCCGTGGGTGAGGTGGAAAAGAAGCTTTGTCAGAGTGCAGCCGGCTTCTTAGGCAAACATATGGAAGATTAAAATAAATGCTGTATGCCCTTGCATACAGCATTTATTTGACTTTTTACGGAAAAAGGTGTATGATGGTTTATATTAGGAGAGATAACTATGGCTAAAAAAATCATTCTATGGGTGCTTATTATTTTGTGGATGAGTGTTATTTTTGCATTTTCTAACCAACAAGCTACCCAATCAAAAAAAGTCAGTTCAGGGGTCATAAAAACTGTGGTCAAGGCATTTGATTTCAATGATTCTCTTTCGGAAGAAGAGTTAACAAATATTTCTGAAAAACTTACATTTGTTGTAAGAAAGGGAGCTCATTTTTCAGCCTATGCATTACTCGGATTACTTATCGCTATGCTTTTAAAGGAGTATAACATACTCAAAGCAAAACAGTTCTTGTTGTCAATAGGAATAGCTTTCTTATATGCTTGCAGTGATGAAATACATCAGATTTTTGTGAAAGGTCGTTCGGGCGAAGTAAGGGATGTTATAATTGACACTTGCGGAGCTATTTTCGGCGTTTTGATTTTAAAGCTTATTATCAGAATAAAAAACAAAGCAAAAATTAAACGGTGACAATATTTTGTCACCGTTTTTGTTTACAGTATTATACAAATAAGTCCGCCTGAGCCTTCATTGATAATTCTTGTAAGTGTTTCCTGGATTTTACCGCGGGCTTCTTCGGGCATTTTGGAAAGCTTTGATTGCAGACCTTCATTTACAAGCTCGTGAAGAGATTTGCCGAAAATATTTGATTCCCAGATTTTTGCGGGATCGCTTTCAAATTCGCTTAAAAGGTAATGAACAAGTTCTTCCGATTGCTTTTCACTTCCAACAATAGGATTTACTTCCGTCTCTATATCCGCTCTTATAAGGTGTATTGACGGTGCACTAGCTCTGAGTCTTACGCCGTATCTTCCGCCTTGGCGTATTATTTCGGGTTCTCTTAAAGATAGCTCATCAATAGACGGAGAAACTATGCCATACCCGGTTTGACGAACTTGATCTAAGGCATTGCAAACTTTGTCGTATTCTCGTTTTGCAGAGGAAAGAGAGCGAAGCATAAGTATCAATTCTTCATCGTTTTTAATTTCCAGTCCTGTCGCCTCACCAAGTATGTTATAGAATAATCCGTCAATAGCTTCAGTTTGTATAAGTGCAGTTCCTTTGCCCAATGATATTTCTTCAATCTTAGCCGCTGATAAATATTCGTTCTTTATAAGTTCGGGAACAACAGAATTTATATGACTTAGTTTATGAACATCTGTAATAGCATTTCTGACGGACTGATATATGGAAACTTTTAAATAGTGTTCCTGCGGTAGTGCATCAATCCAGCCGGGGAGATTTATTCCAAGCTCTTTTAGGGGGAATTCAAATAAAACATTTTTCATAATGCTGTTTATGTCATCAATGGTCATTTCTGCGCATGAAAACAGAAATACAGGAACACCGTGTTTTTCCTCTAATTGTGCTTTAAGGTTTTTGGCATTTTCGCTATCCGGCATAGAGGAATTAAGCAATATAATAAAAGGTTTGTTAATACCTTTCAGCTCATCTATAACCCTTTCTTCTGCGGCTATGTATTCGTATCTTGGTATATCACAAATACTTCCGTCTGTAGTTACCACAAGACCGATTGTGCTATGTTCCCGAATAACTTTTTCAGTTCCGATCTCGGCGGCTTTATCAAAAGGAATATCCTCCTGAAACCAAGGAGTAGTAACCATTCTGGGCTGTCCTTCTTCAGTATGTCCTTGTGCTCCGTTTACGCAATAGCCTACGCAATCAATCATCCTTACATTAAATGAAGCACTGTCGGTAAGATTTATATTTACAGCTTCATTTGGAATAAATTTGGGTTCGGTTGTCATAATTGTTCTTCCGGCCCCGCTTTGTGGCAACTCATCCAGAGCTCGGGAACGGATATGCTCATTTTCAATGTTTGGAAGCACCAACAAGTCCATAAATCTTTTTATAAAGGTTGATTTTCCGGTTCTGACAGGACCAACTACTCCGATATAAATATCTCCTTGCGTCCGTTCTGCAATGTCGTTGTATATCTTGTATTTCTCCATAAATAATTCCTCCAACCATGTGTTTTTGTAAATTCTATGAAAGGAGTACTTGCTTTATGACTGTTTTGCTTTGACTATTTTACAAGAATGTGTTATTATCTTTTTGGAGGGGTAATTATGCTTTTTGATGGTCTATCGGAAAAATATCTGAAAAAATATGCTTCCGACTTGTTTGATATAGAAATAAGAAATTGTGTTACGTCCACAAATTCAATTATGAAAGAAAAGGCACTGAGTGGTTTGAAAGAGTTTTCTGTGCTTATAGCGCAATGTCAGACAGCAGGAAGGGGAAGAATGGGAAGAAGTTTCCATTCTCCAAAAGGTACAGGAATTTATATGTCGCTGCTTTTAAAACCTTCAGACGGAATGAATCCCCTTTTAATTACTACCGATGCTGCAGTTTCAGCTTCGTTGGCATTTGAAAAACTACTGGGACAAGAAGTAGGCATAAAATGGGTGAACGACATCTATCTCAACGGGAAAAAAGTGTGCGGTATTCTTGCAGAGAAAGTTGAAGATTCTATTATACTTGGAATAGGAATTAACGTCCTTAAACCAAAAAAAGGATTTCCGGAGGATATAAAAAACAGAGCAGGAGCTCTGTTTGACAAAAAGAAAAGATATTTAAGAGAAAAGGTTGCTGTAGAATTCCTAAATACTTTTTTAGAAATATACAAAAATCCGGACAGACAAGTTCTTCTTGATGAATATAGAAAGCGTTCAATAATGACGGATAAAAAAATCCTGATTTTAAAAGACGGGGAAGAAGAGAAAGCGCATGCAATCGGAATAAATGACGATTATTCGCTATTAGTTAAGAAAGAAAATGGAGAAACCGTAAATATTTCATCAGGTGACGTAAGCATAAAAATATGAGGTTGGAATTCCAACCTCATATTTTTATTGCTGTTTCAAGAGCTATTTCCATCATATCTGTAAAGGCGGTCTGCCTTTCTGCTGCGGTAGTAACTTCTCCGGTTATAATATTGTCGGATACTGTTAGTATCGCAAGAGCGTTTTTCTTAGCTCTTGCTGCATTCATATAAAGTGCCGCAGCTTCCATTTCGATGCACTTAATTCCCATTTGAATCCATTTTTCATTGGCGGTAATATCTGCATTGTAGAAATTATCTGAAGAAAGTACATTGCCTACATGGCAGGGAACATTCTTTTTTACCGCTTCGTTATAGGCTAGATTAAGCATTTCGTAAGATGCCGTCGCACTGAATGTTCCGTTGAGACAAAACTGGGAAGCGTATGCTGAATTAGTAGAAGCTCCGATTGCCAATATTATATCGCGCAACGCTATATCTTTATCAAGGGCACCGGCGGTGCCGACTCTTATAATGTTTTCAACCCCAAAAAAATTGAAAAGTTCATAACTGTATATTCCGATAGATGGCATTCCCATGCCACTTGCCATTACAGAAACTTTTTTTCCTTTATATTTTCCCGTATAACCTTGAATTCCACGGACATTGTTTATAAGGACAGCACCCTCTAACATATTTTTTGCAATAAATTCGCTGCGAAGAGGATCTCCGGGCATAAGAACTGTTTTTGCAAAATCGTCAGGAGTAGCATTTATATGTGCAGTAGGATACATAGCCATTTTATTACTCCTTATTTCTCAAAAAATGCTGCATATATAATTTTTGCAGTTTGTGCACGTGTAGCATATGTTTTCGGTGCGAATGTTCCATTCGAGAATCCGTTAACTATACCTTTTTCACTTAATGCATATACCGAATCTTTAGCGTATGACGGAATTTCGGAATCATCCTTAAATGCTTCCGGGTTTTTTGAAGGCGATGCTTTCAAAACCCTGTTAACAATTGTACATATGTCTGCACGGGTAATCTTGTCATTGGGGCGGAAACTTCCGTCGGGATATCCTGTAATATATCCTTTGTTATAAGCTGTTGATACATAGTAATAATACCAATCATCTGAAGAAACATCCTTAAAAGACGATACCGCATTGGAATCAAAGGTGTCCGTTGCTGATACTATTATCTTTGCAAATTCAGCTCGTGTTATATTATTTTCAGGCTTAAAAGTTCCGTCAAGATAACCGTTCAATATGAAATTTGATGCAAGATAACTTACGGAAGTATAAGCCCAATGGGAAGAATCAATATCCGTAAAGCTGATTTCATGCACTGGAGGAGTTGTGGGTTCATTATCTTCAGGCTTAATCTCTTCGTCGTCTTGGTCGTCTTCTTCAGAAGAACCACCGCCTCCGCCACCACCAGAGCTGCCACCACCGGGATTATCTTCGCCGAAGTATATCCTCTTGATTGTATTTACAAGCGGTTGGAACTCAGGTGCAACTTTTCCCTGTGTTACAGCCAACTTAATTGCTTCCGGATAAAGTATCAATAATGTATCCTGCAGTTTATAATACTTTTCTCTTGAAGAAACATCCATAACCGCAGACATAGCATTTTCTTCAAAATTCTGCTTTGTGATAGGGGTATAACTGTCAACCTCAACAACATAATCGTAAACATCACTCATAAAGGAAATAATTGTTTTCTCTTCTATTCCTTCTTTTATAAGAGAATCAACAAATTCGGGATGAATTGACTTGAATTCCTTATACGCCTCTTTTACACTGAATGCGTATACGCTTGTAAAAGAAAAAATCATAATAACAGATAAAGCAATAGCTAAAACTTTTTTCACTAAAATCCCTTCTTTCACAGTAATTATACCACGAGTAGTATTTTTAATCAATGAAAATTTCTTTCATAATTATAATAACATTTAATTGTTGCAAAAGAACATATAATGTGCTATAATTTATAGACTAATCTTAAATTGGGGAGATGTGGATGCCTCTTGATGCAGTGGCTCTCGGAGCAATAGCAAATGAACTTAATACCTCTCTTGAAGGTGGAAGAATAGAAAAAATACACCAGCCTGAACGTGATGAACTTCTTTTGATAATTAAGGGCAAAGAGGGACAGAAAAAACTTGTACTGAGTGCAAGTAGCTCTAATGCGCGTGTTCATTTAACGGAAGACAGTAAAGAAAATCCGGCAACACCGCCGATGTTTTGTATGTTGCTGAGGAAGCATCTTATCGGTGGGAAAATAGAGTGTGTTGAAAGACTTGACTTTGAAAGGGTAATAGATATTACAGTTTCATGCCGTAATGAATTGGGTGATATTACAAAACGCCATTTGGTATGTGAAACGATGGGGAGAAACAGTAATATTATTTTTCTTGACGAAAACAGGAAAATCATTGATTCTGTAAAGCATATTGACTTGACGGTAAGTTCTTTAAGAAATATATTACCCGGGCTAAAATATATGATGCCGCCTGAAACGGGAAGACTTAATCCACAGACAGCTTCTTCTGAAGAATACGCAGAAGTTTTGAAAAATGCCCCTGAAGGCAAAGATGCAGCTCGCGCAATAGTAGACGGAGTTTCTGGAATCAGCCCTTTGCTTGCAGGTGAGTGTGTGTTTAAGGCTTGCGGTAATGCGAGTCTCTATGTAGGAGAACTTTCAGAAGCGGATATATTAAAAATAGCTGATGAGTTATATGAAATGTTTAAAGCTTCTGTGGAAAATAAGTTTACTCCTTGTGTACTGTATTCTGCTGACGGGAAGAAAGCTGTAGACTTTGCTCCTTTCATAATAACTCAATATGAAAACGGGACTAGAGTTGTTTTAGCTGAATCTATGAATAAGGCAGCTTGCGAATTTTATTTCATGAGGGATATGACTGCCCGAATGAATGACAGAAGTTCCGCAATAACTAAGGTTGTTACAAATAACCTGAAAAGGGCAGAAAAGAAACTTGACATTCTTCAAAAAGAACTTAAAGAAGCGGGAAACAGAGAGCAGTTGAAAATTTACGGAGATCTTATAACTGCGAATATTTATAAAATCAATAAGGGAGATACAAAGCTGATTGCACAGAATTTTTATGATGATGGGAAAGATGTTGAAATCAGCCTTGACCGTAGGTTTTCTCCTTCACAGAACGCGACAAGATACTACTCAAAGTATAAAAAAGCCAAAAACACAGAGATTTATGCAACAGAACAAATCAATCTTACCGTTAAAGAAATTGAGTATCTTGAATCGGTATTATACAGCATAACAAATGCACAAACTACCCAGCATCTTGCTGAAATCAGGGCAGAGCTTGTAGCAAGCGGATATATAAGTCCGGAGAAAGGCAAGGGTAAAAAGGATAAAAATACCCAGACTGGCAGTCCTATGGAATTTGAGTATAACGGCTACACAATTTATGTTGGAAGAAACAACATTCAAAATGACCTGCTTACACTGAAAATGAGCAGGAGCAATGACTTGTGGCTTCATACCAAAAATATAGCGGGTTCACATACTCTTGTTAAGTATAAAGGCGAAGAGTTCCCAAACGACGTAATTGAGGTTGCAGCATCTATTGCCGCTTTTTATTCAAAAGGTAAAAATGCACCATATACGGATGTTGACTACTGTCCTGTAAGTCATGTAAAAAAGCCAAACGGTGCAAAAGCAGGCATGGTAATATATGAGGGCTACAGTACGGCACATGTAAGACCTGACGGCGACCTTGCAAATAAGCTTAGGAAAACATAACCCAAACTCGAACTTTGACAGATTGGAGTAAATTATGTATCAATACGTTGATAAGATTAAAACCCCAACCGATATAAAAGAACTTAATACAGCACAGTTAAATATTTTATGTAATGAGATACGTGACCTTTTAATTAACAGTGTTTCCCAAAATGGCGGACACCTTGCAAGTAACCTCGGCGTTGTGGAACTTACCGTTGCACTTCACCGTGTTTTGAATTGTCCCAAAGATAAAATTGTATGGGATGTAGGTCATCAGTCTTATGTGCATAAAATATTGACCGGAAGAGGCGGTGAACTCTCCTCAATCAGACAGATGGGTGGTCTTTGTGGATTCTGCAATCCGGAAGAAAATGAGTACGACTGTTGTTATACAGGACATGCTTCCACATCGCTTTCTACGGCGTTAGGTTTTGCGGAAAGCAAAAAATTAACAGGTGAAGACTATAATATTGCCGCCGTAATAGGCGATGGTTCTTTTACAGGAGGACTCGCTTTTGAAGCTTTAAATAATATAGGTAATCTGAAATCTAAAATGCTGATAATTCTCAATGACAATGAAATGTCGATTGCTGAAAATGTAGGAGCATTTTCCACGCTTTTATCAAAAGCAAGAACAAACAAAAATTATACTTCCTCAAAAAGAAAGGTAGTTGAAAGGCTCAGTAAAAAAGAATTTGGTAAAAAGGTACTTCGTTTTTTGCGTAAAGTAAAAAAACTTGTCAAGTCAGCGGTAGAACCAAACCTTCTTTTTGAACAATTTGGAATTACTTACTTAGGTCCTGTTAACGGACATAATATAGAAGAGATGGAAGATTTGTTTATTCGTGCATTATCTCTGGATGAACCGGTGATTGTTCACGTAATTACCACAAAGGGTAAAGGTTATGAACCTGCCGAGAAGATGCCACAGAAATTTCACGGAGTTGGTCCTTTTGAAGTGGATACAGGTGAAGTAGAAAGTAAAGTAGGTTCTTATTCTGAAGTTTTCGGTAAAAAACTATGTGAACTTGCAACAGAAAATGAAAAAGTTGTAGCAATAACTCCTGCAATGATACCCGGCAGCGGTCTGGGAAAATTTTCGGAACAGTTTCCTGAAAGACTGTATGATGTAGGTATTGCTGAAGGTCATTCAATCACTTTTGCAGGAGGAATTGCAGCAGGAGGGGGAATTCCGGTAGTTTCTATCTATTCCTCGTTCCTGCAAAGAGCGTATGATAATCTGATACATGATGTTGCTTTAGGTGACTCTCATATAGTGCTTGCCGTAGACAGGGCAGGGCTTGTCGGTGGAGATGGCGCAACACATCAGGGATTGTTTGATATTTCATATCTTACTGCTATACCTAACATGACTGTACTGTCACCATCGTCGTATAAAGAATTGGAAAAAATGCTTGAGTATGCTGTTATGAAACATAACGGTCCTATAGCGTTAAGATACCCGAGAGGAAGAAGCTATACAAATATTGATAACGGTGATTTTGGGCTCTCAAAAGCTTCTGTTGTACGGCAAGGAGATAAGGCAACAATAGTTGCGGAGGGACAGAGTGTGAGTGTTGCTATTAAAACCGCAGAACTTCTTTCCGAACGTGGCATCGAGGTGGAAGTAATAGATGTACGCACATTAAAGCCGATTGACTTTGACACCATAATTGAAAGCACAAAGAAAACAGGTGCATTGTTATCTGTTGAAGAAAATCTGAAACGCGGCGGTATGGGTGAAATGATAGCAGGTGAATTGAAACTGCGTAATATAGATGTTAAAATGAAAATCAAAGCAATCGAAGATGAATTTGTTGTTCACGGTACAATTTCCGAACTTAACCATAAATATGGTTTTACAGAAGAACAACTTGCTAATGAAATAGAAAGGATGCTTTAATCTTGAAACAAAGATTGGATATTTACTTGGTTGAAAACGGATTGGTTTCAGGTCGTGATCTGGCAAAAAGCCTTATTATGGAAGGTAAGGTTTTTGTTAATAATCAAAAAGCTGACAAAGCAGGCGATCAGGTAGGAGAAAAAGATAAGGTTGAGCTTCGTGGGGAAACCTTGAAATATGTAAGCCGTGGAGGATTAAAACTCGAAAAAGCTATGGCATCTTTCCCAATCAGCTTGAAAGATTGTGTTGCAATGGATATTGGTGCATCTACAGGCGGATTTACTGATTGTATGCTGCAAAACGGTGCAAAAAAAGTGTATTCAGTTGACGTAGGTTACGGTCAGCTTGCGTGGAAATTGCGCACTGATGAGCGTGTTATCAATATGGAAAGAACCAATATACGATATGTAACATCAGAACAAATTGGTGAGAAACTTGATTTTGCATCTATTGATGTTTCGTTTATCTCGTTAAAACTGGTGCTTCCCGTAGCTTTTGAGCTTTTGAAAGAGGGCGGAAGCCTTGTTGCACTAATTAAACCTCAGTTTGAAGCAGGTCGTGAAAAAGTGGGGAAGAAAGGTGTAGTAAGAGATCCCGAAGTTCATTGCGAAGTTATAGAAAAAGTTACAGATTTCGCACAGGGAATCGGATTTAATGTACTTGGATTGGAATTTTCACCTATTCGCGGACCTGAAGGAAATATTGAATATCTGATGTATGTGCAAAAAGAAAAAGATTGCACTGTCAAAGAATTACACGATGATATAGTGAAATTAGTTGAAAGAAGTCACTTGGAAGCAAAATAATTATTTAGAAGTGGTGTACTATGTTTTTTAATATAAATAAGAAAACAAATCTTGTTATAATGCAGATTACAGGCGCGTTGTCGCTTTTATTGATTCCTGCATTTTTAAATATACTATCTCTTGAAGCATCTGTTTATTGCTTGTTTACAGTTTTTATGTTTGTTGCAGTTCTCAGAATTAAAGAAAACTTAAAAATCAGCTTTTCAATACAACATTCAATATATACAGTTCTCATAATTTATGGAGTTCTGTCTCTCATATGGTCAAAAAATACTTCACGCCATTTTATGTATATTTTTTTATTGGCAACAGTGCTGGCTTTCAGCGTTATAATGAGAGATTACTTTGTTGAAAATAACTCGGGAAAATTTAAGCGAAGAATGGCATATCTTATAAGTGTTGCCGGAATTTTGTGCGCCGGTGTAAATGTTATTTATTGGCTGATTTATATAGTTCCCGTTGCAGGGGACGACACTTTCAGTCAAGGTATGGCAACAGCAGATCTTCTTGGTATATTTATGTCATTAAGCATTGCCTGTACAATTTTTCTGTTCAAGAATAATTCTAAAATTAAAAAAGCATTGATTGTTATATCTGTTTTGATGATGCTGTTTGTCTTTATAATGACAAACAGTGTAGTTGCATGGATTTTTTCTGCTGTACTTATTGCTTTGACCGTAATGAAAAAAAGCACAGTGAATACAAAGAAATATATGTTGTTTTCCTCGGGGTTAGTTATTCTGTATTTTATAGTTATACTTTTCAGATTGAAAAATACTATCGAAGGACAAGCCTTCGCAGATGTTTTCAAATACTCTTTTGAACATATTTTCGGAGCTGGCGGTGGATTCTGGAGCGGAAGAGAAACCTTTTCATGCTTAAACTATGGCAATAAACTACATATAGGAATCCTACCTTATTTATCTGCAACGGCAGGCGTAATAGGATTTGCATCCTGTATCTTGATTATTATAAGAAATATAATTGTTTTTATGAAACTTAAATCTACAGAAAGTATAATAAATCTTTTGCTTTCTCTTACGTTGATGTTTTTGCCTTTCGGAAACAGTATAACAGCAATACTGCTTTTGACCGGGCTGACTGTATATAATGAAAGCCTGACAGATGCAGAGCTTAAATTAACGGTCAAGAACTCTACTATAAAAAAAGCTACAATATGTATGTCGGTCATAATAACTCTATCGGCGTACATGACGGTTTTGTCGCTTGTGAAAATGAGTGCACATTCAGCCTTTTTAAAAGGACAGTATAATAAGTCTTATGATTTATATAAAACAGTATCTATGTTGAATTTTACAGATAGTGAGAGCCATAAAATGGCGGCGCTTTCAATATTTAAAGACGAAACGCTGTTTGAAAGACAAAAGAATGAGGCTGTGTCCTTTATAAATAAAGCTATAAAAGGCGACAGAATAAACATTGAAAATTATGATATAAAAGCAAAAATATATTATGAGAATGAAGATTATGAGCTTTGTGTACAAGAATACAGAAGCATATCTGCAAAATCTGCAGTGAAGGATAAATATAATCTTTCGCTGGTAAAAGCTCTGTATAAAATCGTTGAAGAAAACCCCAAGGGAAGCAGTGAAACCAAACGTGCTTATGAGGAAATTGTTGCCGTCTCACGAACAACTGAAAATCTTGATTTGAGAAAAGAAATTAATGACATAGCCGATAAAGCTTTTGCATATACAAAAGGAGAATTAAGCAATGAAAGAGAAGAAATGGTTGAATGATGTTTTATTTTATGCTTTTTTAATTGTAGTGATTTCGATAATTGTGTTGTCGCAAAGCGATAATGGAAAAAGTAGCAAACAGATAAAGATAGTAGGCGTACATGTAAAAGGTGAAGTTGCAGCTCCCGGATATTATGAACTTGATTATGGCAGCAGGGTAAAAGATGCTGTTTTGATGGCAGGCGGAGAAAAAGAAACAGCAAATCTCACCGAAGTTAATATGGCGAGAAAACTTAGTGACGGAGAGGAGATCATTATCCCGTCAGTGAATAATCCGAGTGTCATTTCAGCAAGTGACTTGATTAACATAAATACTGCGGATATGTACCAATTATGTAAACTGGACGGAATAGGAGAAGCTACAGCTACCGATATTATTGAATATAGGAATAAAAACGGTCCGTTTAAAAATATACAGCAAATAAAAAATGTAAAGGGTATAGGAGATTCAAAATTTAATAATATTAAAGATAAAATAACCGTATAATGAAATAATCACTCCCGTTAAGAATATAATGTATGGAATTTCTGATGAGGAGTGATTTATTTGAAGAAACCGATAATTATTGAAGTTTTTGATCCTAAAAACGTTTTTGACAGGAAAATAACCGGTACCGAGTATAATCTTTTTTCAACGGCGAACGTTCCCGGAAAAAGAAAATATATCAAAAAATTTGCACAAAGTTTCATAAATGAAATCGTTCTTATCAAGAATTCTTCTGTATCTCATTCTATTTTAAAAGACAAAATCAGCATATACAACCATATTTCAATTGATGCAGTTACGGCAGTTATTGAAAAATTATGTAAAACTATGGCAGATAACAAATCATTAACTCTTCCTTTTAGTGAGATAATAATTGTTGCCTCCGAAGAATTTGTTTATCCGCTGATTCTTCCGCTTGTCAGTTTGTGTAGAATGTTCACAGTCATTTCCGAGACACATAATATTAAAAGAAACGATGAAATGTATTTTAAATACGGTTGCATAATTCGTAATAAAACAAACTTAGAGGATTTGCCGGTTATGGATAGCCTTATGATATGTGCAGATAATAAAATAAATTGCCAATGTATCAATATACCGGTTATCAATCTGACTCCTACTGAATATATAAGAAGTAATATTGTGAATATAAGAGACGTAAAAGTCATCGATGATAAAATTTCTAATATTGTGAAGCAGTGGGGCGGAGAACCCGGATTGGAGTTTTACGATCTTCTCGGTATTACTCCCGACCGTAAGTCAAATGTAGATATAAGCGTAAAAACTGACAGAATTTTTTTGCTTGACAGAAGCAAAATTTAATACTATAATATATAAAGTGCGTTGCAAAAAAGAATAAAAATAAAGGATAAAATGAAAAGAGGTATGCTGTAATGGCAAAGAAAGTTTTACTTACAAGCGAAGGCTTGGAAAAACTCCAGGATGAACTCGACAATTTAAAGAATGTCAGAAGAAAAGAAAATACCGCAGCATTGAAAGTTGCAAAGTCATTTGGTGATTTATCAGAAAACAGTGAATACGATGAAGCTAAAAATGAGCAGGCGGAAATTGAAGCAAGAATTCTCGAGATAGAGAATATGCTCAAGAATGCAGAAATTATAGACGAAGACGATGTTGCTACAGATGTTGTTTCCATTGGATCAAGGGTAACCGTTAAGGATTTGGATGATGACGACGCAACAGAATATTTCATAGTCGGATCTACTGAAGCGGATCCAATGAAAGGAAAAATTTCTGACGAATCCCCGGTTGGCAGTGCATTGCTCGGTCACAAAGTTGGAGAAACAGTTGCCGTAGAAGCTCCTATGGGTATAATTAAATATGAAATAGTTAATATTTCTAAGTAATGAATAACCTGTACCGGCTGATTTCGGTACAGGTTGTTTTTATGTTTTTAAAGTATTGTAAATAATTTGTTAAATGGTAAATATAAAACTTGAAATTCGCTTGATATATTATATAATAACTATGGTTAAACACACTAATTAGCAAAGAAAGGAAAGATACTATGGCAAAAAAAGTAGTAGCAATGTTAATGTGTGCGGTAATGCTGATTACTTCAGGAATTATTGCGTTTGCTGAAGAAGAAACTTCGACGAAGACCTATGTTCTCAGTCTTGAAGATTCGATAAAACTGGCTCTTGAAAACGATCAGACATATAAGAATTTTGATTCAGCTCTTCTTGATGCCCAAAAACAAATTGATAATGCAAAAAGGGATCAGCGCGAAATGAAGGGGTCAATTCCTTTACCGTCGGGGATATCACTTGTTGCTGTTAAACAGGGATATCATGTTGAGCAGGCAAGGATAGGTTTGGAAGTTACGAAACGGTCTAAACAACAGTATGAAAAGAGAACGGCATACCTTATAACACAGTCTTATTTTGGTGTTAAGGTTGCAGAAGAAACTGTTAAGACTGCACAAGCCGGATATGATCTTGCCAAAGATAATAAGAAAAATATTGATTTGCAATTTTCAATGGGTATGGTTTCAGAACTTGATGTGAAAAATGCACAGTATTCTCTTAACGAAGCAAAAGCACAACTTGACAAATATACAAGAATGCTTGAATTGACATATAAATCATTTGCATCAAGTTTGTTTATTGATGAAAGTGATATTACATTTGTTTTGACAGATGAAATTACATATGATGATTTCAGCGCGGATTTGAAAGCCGATACAGAAAAGGCAGTAGATATAAGACTTGATTTGTATCAGTTAAAATCTGTGGCAATGCAGGCAGAACGCTATACAAATGTAACAAAACTTCTTGGTCAGACATCGGCAGAACACAGTGCTGCAATGCAGTCAAAACTGACGGCTGATGCAAATTACAAAAATGCAGTCAGACAAGTTGACATCCAGATTAACAGTGTTTATAACAGTATACTTGACAGCAGAGACGCTTTGAAGCTTGCTGAAGAAAATTACGCAATCCGTCAGCAGGAATATGATGTGGCTGTAATTCAGTACGATTTAGGAATAATAACAAATTCTCAGCTTATTGCTATTATGAATATAATGACAGGGTCAAAAATTCAACTTGATAATGCAAAACTGAATTATAAACTGGCTATCGAAAAGTATAAATGTGAAATTGATGTAGGACTTGGTATGTAATCTACAAAATAAGAAAGGAAATGTTTGCTTTGAATAAATTAAAGGGAATTGCAGTATTGTTATCCGTATCTATGCTTGTGTTTTTTGCAGGTTGCGGAGAAAAGACAAAGAAAGTATCAAAAGAATCATCTGTCAATGTTACAGTTTCTGAGGTAAAATTGCAGACAATCGAAGAAACAGCTACCTATACAGGCGAATTGAAAGCAGGAGAATCTACAAGCGTTTCTGCGAAAGTAAGCGGTAATGTGGAGGCCATCTATTGCGAGGTTGGTGACTATGTTAATGAAGGTGATGTCCTTTTGCAGATTGATGATACCGACTATCGAACTCAGTATAATCAGGCTAATGCCGCATATCAGGCTGCATTATCACAATCAAAGACCGTTGTAAGCTCGGCGCAGATTGAATATAATAACGCTAAAACTAATCTTGAAAATCAGAAAGTGTTGTATGAGAGTGGCGCAATAAGTAAGCTTGCATATGATGCAGCGGTGACAAGATATGATAATGCAAAAATCAATCTTGATGCAGCAGTTGAACAGAGTGGAGTAGGTAGTGCCAAAGCAATGCTCGATGCAGCTCAGAACTCTCTTAATTATACCACTATTAAAGCACCTATTTCAGGGTACATATCAAACAAAAATGCAAATGTAGGACAAATGGCAGCTCCCGGTGTAGAAATTTTCTCAATCAAGAAAACTGAAAAGATAAATGCACAGATTAACGTTACCGAATCAATAATTTCAAAAGTAACTGTAGGTGCGAAAGCAAAAATAAAAGTAGATTCCGTCGATGAAGAAATAGAAGGAAATGTTACAGTTGCAAATCCCACAAAAAATGCACAGACCGGTATGTACTATATAAGTATTTCCATTGATAATGCTGACGGAATTTTGAAAGACGGCATGTTTGCGGATATTACACTTACACTCAGCGATTCTGCAGATACACTTGTTGTTCCTTCTGATTCTGTTATTGAAGATGAAGACGGAAAGAAATATGTATATATAACCGATGGTGAAACTGCCGAAAAAATAGAGGTAACTGTTGGTATTGTTACGGAAGAATACACAGAAATTATAAAAGGTGTTAGTGAAGGCGATAAAGTTATAGTTACAGGTAAAGAATATCTGTCTGAAGAAAATAATAATATCAAAATTGTAAAGTAAGAAAGGCGGATATAAATGAAACTGCATGAATTATCGGTAAAACGGCCTGTAGCCGTTACGATGATAGTTTTAATTATGGTCGTACTTGGCGCTTATTCTTTGTCAATGCTTCCTATAGATGCAATGCCTGAAATGGATCTCAAAATGGCAGTTGTTATGACAAACTACCCTAATGTCGGTTCTGAAGAAATTGAGAACTTGGTTACAGAGCCTATAGAGGGAGCCATTGCATCTGTATCGGGACTTGATACAATGCAGAGCCAATCGATGGAGGGTATGTCAATTATAATGGTACAGTTCTCTAATGATACAGACATCGATGAGGCTGTAAGTAATATTGAAAATAATATTGATATGGTTTCCGGTTTTCTGCCTGAAGATGCAACAGAGCCGACAGTACTGAAATTAGATATTAACTCAATGGCGTCTATGATGATGTCGGTTTCTTATGAAGGATATGACCTTATACAAACAAAGCAATTTATTGAGGACAATGTTGAAAGCCGACTTAAGTCAGCAGGCGGTGTAGCATCTGTAAATATCAGTGGTGGTAGAGACAGAATTATTGAGATTGAAGTTGCTCCCGAACGTCTTAACGGATACAATTTGTCTTTCTCGGACATTGTTGCTGCAATTGCAGGACAAAACAACAATCTGCCGGCGGGAAATACAGAGTCTTCAAAGAAAGATCTTGCCGTACGTATGATAGGTGAATTTTCAAAAATATCCGATATTGGTCTTGTTCCCCTTACTACTTCGCAGGGGCAGGTTGTTTACATAAGGGATATAGCAAATGTAAAAGATACTTTTGATGAGGCTTCAACTATCTCCAGAACAAATGGCGAAAATTCAATATCCATATCAATAAGCAGCGAATCAGACGCAAATACAGTAGATGTTGTCAATAATGTCATGGAAGAATTAAAGGATATAAAAAAGCAATATCCCGGCTTCAATTATGAAATAACGATGGAACAGGCAAGCTACATTGAAGATTCAATTGCGTCTGTTGCAGAAAGTGCAATTATTGGTGGACTTTTAGCAATGCTCATACTTTTCCTTTTCCTTGGAAATATGAGAAATGCCCTTGTAATTGGCGTATCTATGCCTATTGCCGTAATAACTACTTTCATTGGCTTGTTTATGAGCGGAATGACTCTTAATATAGTTTCGCTTGGCGGTCTTGCGTTAGGAATAGGTATGCTGGTGGATAACTCTGTCGTGGTGCTTGAAAATATTTTCAGGCGTCGAAAAGCATATAAAGAGGATTCAAAAACCGGAGCAATCAAAGGTACATCGGAAGTTGTAGGTGCTGTTATTGCTTCTGTTTTAACCACTTGTATTGTATATGTGCCCATACTTTTCCTTGACAATATTATGGCTGTTATGTTTAAACAGCTTGCATTCACCATTGTATTCTCGCAGATAGCATCTTTGCTTGCAACAATTCTTATTGTCCCCATGCTATCTTCCAAAATAGAAAATATTGAAACTAAAAATACGAAGTTCTCATTTATACTTGTTCCATTTGAAAAAATGATGAACAAACTTTATGGAGTTTATGAGAGAACTTTAAAATATTTCCTTTCGCATAAAAAGAAATTCCTTGCCGGTGTTGTAGCTATATTTGTTTTGAGTTTGGTCGTTCTGGGGCTCAAGGGTATGACTCTGATGCCAACAAGTGACGAGGGAACAATATCCATAACAGTTGAGTTGCCTAACGGAACCCAACTTGAAACCACTGACAATATGGTAAAACAAATAGAAACAAAAGTAAAAGAATACAAAGATGTTGAAACAGTTTCATCAAATGTGGGTTCAGGCGGTATGATGTCGGCGCTTGGTGCATCAAGTTCAAATCAGGCAACAGTTACGGTAACATTGTCTGAGAACAGGGATAAATCTACAAAAGATGCTGTACAGGATATTAGAGAACTTCTTTCGGATATTGCCGGTGCGGAAATTTCTATAGAGGCTTCCAGCCAGACAATGGCGATGTCATCTGATGAAGTATCATTCAGGTTTTCAGCTAATAATGAAGAGGCTTTGGAAGAATATGTTTTAAAAGCACAGAAAATTCTTGGAAATATTGACGGTGTAACAGAAACAGAGACGTCAATAGGGGAGAAAAAGCCGGAAGTTCGCATAGAGCTTAATAAAGCTCGTGCGGCAAAATATGGTATAAATACCATGTATGCATCAAACCTTGTTAATTATGCTTTAAACGGTACAAAAGCATCTACATTTACTGAAAAAGGTTCAGAATACGACATTATGGTTGTCTATCCTGACGACTATGTTAAGAATTATGAACAACTGAAATCGTTGCAGATTAAAACACCCATAGGTCAATGGATTGCTCTTTCTGAGATAGCTGATATTAAAATTGAACAAGGACAAACAACACTTACCAGAATAAATCAGAAACGTGTAGTAACCCTTAGCGGTAAAATACATGGAACTGATTTGGGTACGGTAACGAATGAATTTAACGAAAAGCTTGAAAAAGAATTAGGAACAGTGGAAGGTGTTACGCAAGAAAACGCAGGTGCATATGAGATAATGATAGATGCTATGACTTCGCTTCTTATTGCGATACTGCTTGGTATCCTTCTTATGTATATGGTAATGGCTGCTCAGTTTGAGAACCTTATTCATCCCCTTATAATTCTTTGTACGTTGCCCTTGGCTATAATCGGTGTTGTATTGGGACTGGTTGTATCCGGAACGCCTCTTTCTGTCATAAGCTGTATAGGCGTATTGATGCTTATAGGTATTATTGTTAATAATGCCATAGTTCTTATAGAGTTCATTAATGACCAAAAGAAAGAAAATCCCGATATGTCAGTCAGAGAACAGGTTGTGAATGCCGGCCTTGTAAGAATGCGTCCCATCCTGATGACGTCGCTTACATCAATTCTTGGTTTCTTACCTATGGCGTTGGATTCCGAGGGTGGCGGCGTAATGATGCAACCTCTTGCGGTAGCATTAGTTGGCGGCTTAGCCGTAGGTACATTCTTGACTCTGTTTGTTATTCCGGTAGTTTATGAAGGCATAGACAACAGGATTAAGAGACGCGCCAAAAAGAAAGCAAAAAGAAAAGAAGAAAAAGAAGCTGCTAAAGTAGCAGAATAAAAAAACAACTCTCAGCTTTAAACTGAGAGTTGTTTTTTTATCTAAAGTTTATGAAATTGTAACTTTCAAGAATCTGAATAAACTTTGCCAATCGTTCGTATAAAGGTTCGGCTTTCTCTCCGAATTCAGTTTTAACGGCTTCACCGAGACATATAATATCCTTTTCTCCGTCAATCAGTGGCCATACAAAGCTGCCAGTTTCATCAAGATGAACGTAGGATACCGTAGGCTTTTTGAAGACTTTCTGGGCAATCCTATTAAATATCCCTGTATTTTCAATTTCAAGTGTTACTTTTTTATCCTCTGATTGTGACCACTTAATAAGAGAGTTTTTTACCGGAACTTTTTCCAGATAGTTTTTTGTAATTACATTTTTCTTTTTCATTCTTCACTACCGCTCTTCTTGCATTTCTTCCAAACCGTGAATTTAAACACAATAAGGATTAAAACTGCAAATACTGCAAGGCTTGCGATTTGTGCCATATCTGCTGAGAGAGGAATATATTTTGATATATCAATAAATTCACTAACTCCAAATACTGCCAGCAGAGCAAGAACTATACCCATAAGACCTTCGCCTGCAATCATACCACTACAGAAGAGTATTCCATTGTTTGTAATAGCAGTCTTTTCCTTTTCGGGCTTTTTAATTTTATCAACAACAAGGCGAATCAAACCGCCAACCATAATACAAGCATTAAGTTGAACGGGAAGATAGATACCAATAGCAAAGGGAAGAACAGGAATTTTTACAATTTCAACAACAATTGCAATGAATGCACCAATAAATACAAGTCCCCAAGGAAGATCAGCACCCATAACACCTTCGATTATCATCTTCATAAGAGTTGCCTGAGGTGCTGCGAGTTCGTTAGACCCAAATCCCCAAGCACTGTCTAAAAGAAACAAAGTTCCACCAATGGCAAGTGCAGAAGCAATTACACCAATAACTTCACCAAGCTGCTGCTTCTTAGGTGTAGCACCAAGGAGATAACCTGTCTTAAGGTCCTGAGAGGTATCACCGGATATAGCTGCTATAATACAAATAATTGAGCCAATTGCAATTGCTGCGTGCATACCTGAAGGCCCGCCTTCACCTGTGGATTTAAGAATCAATGTTGCAAAAAGCAAGGTGGCAATAGCCATACCTGAAACGGGGTTGTTGCTGCTACCAACAAGACCAACCATTCTGGAAGAAACAGTTGCAAAGAAGAACCCAAATACAACGATCATTACTGCACCCAACGGAGAAACGGGGACTGTAGGAACAAGCCATACTACAATTGTAAGTAATACAATAACTGCAAGAACAATTCTTATATCAATATCTTGTTCTGTACGAAGCTTCTTATATTTATTGCTTTTGCTTGATAAACTTTTCAGAGAATCTCCGAAAGTACGCACTATTAAAGGAAGTGATTTGATAAGGCTTATAATACCACCGGCAGCCAGAGCTCCTGCTCCAATATATCTTATATAATTGGACCAGATTCCGCTTGCCCCTTGTAATTTGAAAATTTCTCCTATTGTAGCAGTTTCACTTGGGTACATTACTAAGCTGTTTCCAAAAAGTACAATAATCGGTATAAGAACAAGCCAGCTGAGTACACCGCCTGCGAACATATATGAAGAAATTTTTGGTCCGCAGATATAACCAACACTCATTACTGCCGGATATATCTGTGTACCAATTGCACCGGCATATCCTTTAAGTTTGCTTAAAGAATAGGTAACTTCTCCGGGAACGGCTTTAAGACCGTCTATTATAAATTTGAAGAATGCAGCAATTCCCATTCCTGCAAATACTGTTCCGGCATTTGCGCCGCCTTCTTCACCTGCAAGAAGAACCTCTGCGCAGGCTGTTCCTTCCGGATAGGGAAGGATGCCGTGTTCTTTTACGATAAGAGCATTACGAAGGGGAATCATAAAAAACACACCGAGAAGTCCACCGAGAAGAGCAATTACGGAAATTTCAGCAATTCCGGGTTTGTCCATTATACCTTCTTTTGCCCACAGAAAAAGCGCGGGAATCGTGAATATTGCACCTGCGGCTACAGATTCACCGGCAGAACCGATTGTTTGTACAATATTGCTTTCAAGGATTGAGTTCTTACGCATTACTACGCGAATAACTCCCATTGCTATAACTGCGGCAGGAATTGATGCGGAAACCGTCATACCAACCCTCAGTCCGAGATACGCATTAGCTGCACCGAATATAACTGCTAAAAGAATACCCATTATAATAGAAGTAACTGTGAACTCCGGAGTTATCCTTTCGGCAGGAATATACGGCTTGAAGTCTTTCTGATTATTCATATGTTTTCTCCAATCCGTCGTTATACGACATAAAATCAATTTATTTTAACATATTCTACAATGTAATTCAACTGTTAATTTTTAAAATGACATGGCTTTTGTATATATTATTAGATTGAAAAGACTTTTTTAAACTCACTTTTAGTTACTTTGAACAAAATCGAAAAAACTCAAAAAAAGTTTAAAAAAAGTGTTGACAAAGAGGCGATAGCGATGTATAATAAACAAGCTCGCTCGAAAAAAGAGCAGCGATTGAACCTTGAAAATTAAATAGCGTAAGGGCTCAAAAG
>SVJW01000020.1 GCA_015068735.1 Oscillospiraceae bacterium | reverse complement strand
TACCGAGGTCAAAAATTTCACTCATACCAATGTGGGAGTGATTTTCCGGAGTTTCCGCAAGTAAAAATTCTGCCCCTCTCTCCTCTGCCACATTTTCAAGAACGGCAAGTGCCGCTTTCGGTTGGTTGGAGGTTGTTATGACCTTGCTTCCCTGTTTTATAATACCGGCTTTTTCTGCGGCAATTTTTTCTATTGTACCACCAAGGTATTCGATATGGTCAATATCAATTTTTGTGATTACGCTTAGCATAGGAGCATCAATGATATTTGTCGCATCGAGTCTGCCACCAAGTCCCGTTTCAAGAACTACAATATCGCAGTTTCCCTTTGCGAAATAGATAAAAGCCGCTGCCGTCCATATTTCAAACTGGGTGGGCATAGTGCCTTTTTCCTTTTCCACTTCTTTAGCTGAAGTTTCAACCTCGGAAAGGATTTCGTCAAGATCTTCTTTTGAGATATTTTTTCCGTCAATACTGATTCTTTCGCAAACATCTATCATATTGGGAGAAATAAATTTTCCCGTTTTAAGTCCGCTGTCGGTAAGAATACATTGCAGGAAAGCACAGGTCGAGCCTTTGCCGTTAGTTCCTGCAAGGTGTATAAATTTAAGCTTATTCTGCGGATTTCCGCACTTCTCACAAAGTGCACCTACAGATTCGAGACCGAGACGGCTTTTTGCCTGAAAACTGTTTGCGTAGGTTTTAAAATCACTCATTGCCCTCTCCCCCTTGTAAGAAAATCTTTAAGCTGAAAAACAAGTCTTCTGCTACCGCACATAACTGCAGTATGAAGCACAAAAAGAATAATCATCTGCGGAAGTCGCACCCATGTCGCCATCCAAAAATCAGCAAAAATTCCCATTGAGCAAAGTATATACGACATAACAAAAAATGCAACTAAAAATTGCAGTACAGCACATATCAATGCACGAAGATAGTACTTTTTGTTATCCTGAACTTTGTAAAAGCATGCTCCGAAAATAAATCCGCATAAAAATTCTACCGCTGTGATCATAGGATTTATCCCCATTTTTGTAGCTTCTATCAAATCGGCAATTGCCGCAACAGAGCCTGCCGAAAGCGGCCCATACAGGACACCTACAAGAAAAACTGATATAAATTTCATCGGAACTTTTATAAGGTTTCCAACCCTAAACGTGGCAAATACACCCAAAATTACAGTTATTGCCGTAAGTAGTCCCAATGTGCAAATCTTTTTAGTGGAAATTTTTTTCATAAAATCAAAACCTTTCTGCAGCAAGCTGCAGAAAGGTTTACCTCGCCTTGGTGCAGCAACGGAATGCGAAACTGTTATCGCAAGGCTAACGCCTATTCGTTAAAGAGACAACTTCCCGTCCTCTTTACACTACGGATATGAAATATCCAACGCAACAGTTTCTACTTTGCTGATTTACTATATTACTTATATTTTTTAAGATTCCAAATCTTGTCGTTATACTCGTTTATTGTTCTGTCACTGGAGAAGAATCCGCTCATAGCAACGTTTGTAATTGCTTTCTTGAGCCACAATTCTTCATCACGGTACTGCTTATCGGCAACACGGTGAATTTCACAGTATGCTTCAAAGTCACGGACTACCATATAAACGTCTGCTCTGCCGTGGTCACCGAAAATAAGAGTCTGGTAAAGATCCTGATATTTTCCGGGATCAGAGGGGCAGATTGTACCATCAATAAGCATATCGAGCACTTTTCTTACCTCTGCATTGGAGGTATAGATATTCTGACTGGAATTTTCATTAAACTGAAGTTCACGGTTTACTTCAGGTGTCTTCATACCGAAGATGAAGATGTTTTCGTCACTTACACATTCGCGCATTTCAACGTTTGCGCCGTCAAGCGTACCGATTGTAAGAGCACCGTTTGCCATAAACTTCATATTACCTGTACCGCTGGCTTCCTTACCTGCTGTTGAAATCTGCTCGCTGATTTCTGCTGCAGGAATAATCTTCTGTGCAAGGCTTACACCGTAGTTTTCAATAAATACAACCTTGAGTTTTGAATTTACATCAGGATCGTTATTTATCATTTTTGCCACATCACAGATAAGCTTAATGATAAGTTTAGCGCGTGCATATCCGGGAGATGCCTTTGCACCGAAAATAAAGGTATGGGGGTACATATCAAAGGACTTGTCAGTCTTGAGCTTATTATAAAGATAAAGAATATGAAGTACGTTAAGAAGCTGACGCTTATATTCGTGAAGTCTCTTTACCTGAACGTCAAATATACTGTTGGGGTCCACATCAATACCGTTGTGTTCCTTTATATATGCTGCAAGCTCCTGCTTTTTCTTGAGCTTAACAGCTTTGAACTGCTGCTGGAACTCCTTGTCGTCTGCAAAAGGCAGAAGTTTCTCAAGTTTGGAAACATCCTTCACCCAACCCTTGCCGATTTTAGAAGTGATAAGGTCGCTGAGTTCGGGGTTTGCAAGTCTGAGCCAACGGCGGTATGTGATACCGTTTGTGATTGATACGAACTTGTCGGGTGCAAGGTTATTGTAATCACGGAAAACGTCGTTTCTGAGAATGTCAGTATGAAGTCCCGATACACCGTTAACCTTGTGACAGGTTGCAAGACACATATTTGCCATATTGATATAGTCGTGAGCAATGATTGACATATAGTTAATCTTGCCCCAGTCATCGCCGTAACGAGCCTGAAGTTCATTAACCAGCCTGCGGTTCATTTCGTCAACAATCATATAAATTCTGGGAAGAAGACGCTTGAACATATCCATGGGCCATTTTTCAAGAGCTTCTGCAAGGATTGTGTGGTTTGTATATGCAAATACTTTGCACACAATATCCCATGCCTGATCCCAGCCCATACCCTCTTCATCCATAAGGATACGCATAAGCTCGGGAATAGCAATTGCAGGATGTGTGTCGTTGATGTGAATTGCGATATATTCGGGAAGCTTATCAAGATCCATACCCTTGTGATGGCGCTTGAATCTTGAAATAATCCACTGAACGGTACAGGATACAAAGAAATACTGCTGACGGAGACGAAGTGCCTTACCCTCCTGATGATTATCCTCGGGGTAAAGAACTTTACTGAGTACCTCCGCAAGTGCTTTTTCTTCAACGGCTCTTAAATAGTCACCACCGGAGAAGCTTGACATATCAAGATCACGCTCTGCTCTTGCAGACCAAAGTCTGAGAGTGTTTACAATTTTTGCATCATAACCTACAATCGGAACGTCGTAAGGAATACCTACAACATTTGTTGTATTTGTATAATCAACCTTAAGTCCGTTTTCGGTCATATAGGTATTAACTTCACCACCGAAACGAACAGTTACCTTTTCCTCCGGACGGGGGATTTCCCAAACACTGCCGTCGTTAAGCCAGTTATCGGGAGTTTCTACCTGCTCACCATTTACGATAAGCTGTTTGAAAAGACCGTATTCGTAACGGATTGAGCATCCGAAAGAAGGAAGCTCAAGCGTTGCAAGAGAATCAAGGAAACAAGCCGCAAGTCTGCCAAGACCGCCATTACCGAGACCTGCATCACTTTCCTGAGATGCAATTTCCTCGAGACTGCAGCCCATTGATTTAAGTACCTTGTCATAATCGTTTGTAAGACCGATATTAAGAAGATTGTTGCCAAAAGAACGGCCCATCAGAAACTCGAAAGAAAGGTAGAAAAGCTCCTTTCTCTGTGCTGTTCTCTGCTGACGACGGTATGCTGTCCATTTTTCCATCATTTTATCGCGGATGGTAAGTGCTGCCGCTTTATATATATGAGATTTTGTAGCATCCTCTAAAGTTCTGCCGTAATGACGGTTGAGCTTTCCGAGGATTTCATCTTTAATTTGCTGCTGATTTGCAGTAAGTTTTACAGTTGCCAATATAGTTACACTCCTTTTAGGATTTAAAATCAAATAGGTATAGAGTTATTTTAACTCTATACCTATCTATTATACTACAATCTGTTGTATACGTCAATGTATTCTTTTGCTGAATTTCGCCATGAAAAATCGGCTTTCATCGCTCTTTTCACCATAGATTGCCACGATTTTCTGTTATCATAGTAAGTTCTCTTGGCATAATTTAAAATTCCGAGCATTTCGTGCGCGTTATAGTTTGTGAAGCTGAAGCCCGTTCCTGTGTCCTCGTATTCGTTGAAAGCTTCTACGCTGTCACGGAGACCGCCTGTTTCACGGACAATGGGAAGTGTACCGTAACGCATTGAAATCATCTGACTAAGTCCGCAAGGCTCGAAAAGTGACGGCATCAGGAATGCGTCACAGCCTGCATAAATCTTATGACTTGCGGCATTGTCAAACATAATGAGAGAAGCAAGAGAGCCTTTATACTTCCACTCGAAATGGCGGAGCATATTCTCGTACTGCTCTTCCCCTGTGCCTAAGATAATCATCTGAATATCGCCGTTTTCAAAGATGTTATCCATAACGCACTCTACAAGGTCAAGGCCTTTCTGCCCTGTAAGTCTTGTCACCATACCAACCAAGAATTTGTCGGGATTTTCTTCAAGGCCAAACTGTCTCTGGAGAGCAAGCTTATTTTCCTTTTTACCGGAAACAAGATTTCTGAGGTTGTAATTTTTCTCGATAAAAGTGTCAGTTGAGCTGTTCCACTCGTCATAATTTATGCCGTTTATGATACCCGTCACACTGTCACGCTTTGCCCAAAGAAGTCCGTTGAGATTTTCTCCAAAGTAATCGGTCATAATCTCAGTTGAGTAGGTCTTACTTACCGTTGTAATAAAGTCGGCATATACAAGACCGCCTTTGAGGAAGCTTGCATCCTTATAAAACTCCAGTTTGTCGTCTGTAAAATAACTGTCGGGAAGTTCGCATACGTCCTGAATGGTTTTCTTATCATAAACTCCCTGGAATTTAAGGTTATGGATTGTCATAACTGTTTTGATGTTTGAATAGCGACCGTCAACATCGTAATGTGCTTTCAGCAGTACAGGAATCATACCTGTTTGCCAGTCGTTACAATGGATAACATCGGGCCAATAGCCAACAACCTGCAAAAGTGCAAGAACAGCCTTGTCAAAGAATGCAAATCTCTCAATATCCTCTGACATATCACCGTATATAGTGTCGGATCCAAAATAAAATTCGTTATCCACAAAATAATATATTACCTCGCCCAACTTAAGCTCGAACACGCCGCAATACTGACTGCGCCAGCCCATTTTAATGTAGATATTATCAATATATTTCATTTCATCTTTGTACTGCTGTGCGATTTTACCGTATTTGGGAAGTATTACCCTCGCTTCGCACCCCTGAGCACAAAGCTCTGCCGGAAGTGCACCTACAACGTCGGCAAGACCGCCTGTTTTTACAAAGGGTACACATTCACTGGTGGCAAATAAAACTTTCATAATTTTGTCCTTTCTGATTTGGTAATAAAGATTCTTCGTATCGGGATAAATCCCGATACGAAGAATTGTTTGTTTTTATAAAAGAGTTCTCTTCGGCAGGATAACCGGATAATTGGGCTGTCCTACAAGGCGTTTTGCCTGACGGAGAGTACATTCCTTATCAATAATTACATTTTCAATATCACAGTTTTCTTCAATCACGCTGTTCTGCATAACGATACTGTTTTTAACAACAGCACCCTTTCCTATATGAACACCGCGGAAAATAATACTGTTTTCAACAGTTCCCTCAATCACGCAACCGTCAGCGATAAGAGAGTCGGAAACGGAAGCAGTTTTTCCGTACTGAGTGGGAACCTGGTCCTTAACCTTTGTATATATTTTGTTCTTTCCGCTGAAAATTTCTTTTCTCACATCAAGGTCAAGCATCTTCATATTGTTTTCGTAGTAGCTCTTTACGGAATCAACGATACCGGCAAATCCCTTGTACTCATATCCGTAAACCTTGAGAGTACCTACTGCTGTCATAAGAATGTCACGTACAAAGTCGTGGCTTCCGCGAGCGTAAGCATCCTCAATAAGAGCGATAAGTTTAAGACGCTCGATGATAAACGTTCCCATGCCCTGAAGAGTTGTCTTAGGATAACGGGGCTCAGATTCCATGCCTGTAACTCTGCCCTCTTCGTCTACTTCATAAACATTGGAGCGGCTGAGCTGTTCGCTCTTCTCTTTTGCATCGTGGTAGATTACAGTAATATCTGCATCCTTTTCAATATGCTGTTTAAGTGCATCGTCAAAGGTCATATTACAAACAGTTCTGCCCGATGCTAAAAGTACATACTGCTGACGGCTTCTGCGGAGGAATGTAAGTACGCCGTAGAGCTGGTCAACACTTCCTGTGCTGATACCACCTGCACCGCCACGAACATAGGGCGGAAGCATAAAGAGACCATAAATCTTTCTGTTAAGATCCCAGGGAGCACCGCTGCCCAGGTGGTCCATAAGGGAAGAATAATTGATATTGGTTGCAACACCCACATTGATTATTCCGGAGTTAACCATATTTGAAAGGATAAAGTCGATAAGTCTGTATCTTCCGCCAAAGGGAAGTGCCTGAACTGAGCGCATCTCAGTAAGCTCGTTAAGACGAAGTTCACTGTTGTCCGCCATTACAATACCCATCATATCTTTCATCTCAGTTCTCCCCCTTTCCGTTTGATGTAACCATTGCATTTATTCCGATTTTTTCATTGTCAGCAATCTCTATACCGCCGCCAATAAGAGAAATTCCGCCTGTACAGTACGGGCTTGCATATTCCGCACTATCTGTATTTTCATCACCTATGACTGCACCTTTTCCGATAACGGCTTCCTCACCGATAACGGCTTTCTTTACAACTGCACCCTCTTTGATAACGGTACCGGGAAATACAATTGAATTCTCGACAACGGCACCTTTCTCAACGGTAACACCTTCAAACAGGATACTGTGCTTTACATTGCCGTAAACATTACAACCCTCGGTGACACAGCAGTTGTTTACAGTCGCACCGCTTGCAACGAAGTGCGGCGGTTTAACGGGATTTCTGGAGTAAATTTTCCAGTCATTATCCCTCAGGTCAAATGCAGGAGGATCCGCAAGAATGTCCATATTTGCTTCCCACAGGCTCTGTACCGTACCAACATCTTTCCAGTAGCCGTCGAATGCATATGCACACATATTTTCACCGTTGCCCAGCATTGTAGGAATAATATTTTTACCAAAGTCGTTGGAGCTTCCCGGATCTTTTTCATCGCTCTGAAGATATTTTTTCAGAACGTCCCATGTAAATACGTACACACCCATAGATGCAAGATTACTCTTAGGTTCCTTGGGTTTTTCTGCAAATTCAACAATCTTTCCGTTTTCATCCGCTGTCATAATACCGAAACGGCTTGCTTCCTCCCAGGGAACTTCAATAACAGCAATTGTTGCATCGGCATTTTTCGCCTTATGATATTCAACCATCTTGGAATAGTCCATTTTATAGATATGGTCACCGGACAAAATCACAACATATTCAGGATTGAACTTGTCAACAAACTCAATATTCTGATAAATTGCATTTGCCGTACCCTTGTACCACTCGCCTTTCTCGGCACTCTGGTACGGAGGCAATACGTAAACACCGCCCGAATTTCTGTTAAGATCCCAGGGATGTCCGCTGCCGATGTAGGTATTAAGCTCAAGAGGCTGGTACTGTGTGAGAACACCTACCGTATAAATTCCGGAGTGAATACAGTTACTCAGGGTAAAGTCAATAATTCTGTATTTTCCTCCAAAGGGAACTGCGGGTTTCGCTACTGATTTCGTGAGTACGCCAAGTCGGCTTCCCTGTCCGCCGGCAAGTATCATTGCTAAACACTCGGCTGATTTCATCTATAATCCTTCCTCTCTTTACCGTGTCACAACACGATTATTAACTATTTTTCTTTGCCTGTGTCCTTTTAAGATACACAGCACTCATCGGGGGAATATCCACCGTGATTGAATATGGCATGGAATTAAGCGGTTTTTTCTTGGCTGAAGTTGGTTTGATTTTTCTTCCGCCTCCACCAAACTCCATATCGTCACTTGAAAGCACAGGGGCGTAAGTTCCGCTTCTGGGTACGCCTACAACATAGTCACGGTATTCCACGGGGGTGAAGTTACACACCACGATAATTTCGTCTGTTTTCTTTCTGCCGCGTCTTACAAAAGAAACTACGCTTCTGTCACGGTCATCGGCATTTATCCACTCAAAACCGTCCCAGCTATCCTCAATCTCCCACATAGGTTTACTGTCCTTGTAGAAGTGGTTAAGCTGTCGCATAAATTCGTGGAATTTTTTGTGACTGTCCTGCTCCAACAGGTGCCATTCAAGTTGCTCGTAATACCGCCACTCGATAAACTGAGCAATTTCGCCACCCATGAAAAGAAGTTTCTTTCCCGGGTGTGCCATTTTATACATAAAGAATGCGCGAAGAGAGTCAAACTTCTGTCCGTAAAGTCCCGACATTTTTTCCACAAGAGAGCATTTTCCGTGAACTACCTCGTCGTGAGAGAGGGGCAGAATATAATTCTCCGAAAAGGCGTACATCATAGAGAATGTGAGAAGATTGTGGTTGTCCTTCCTGAAATACGGGTCCATACTCATATAACGGAGCATATCATTCATCCAACCCATATTCCATTTGAAATTGAATCCCAGCCCACCGTCAGATACAGGCTTGGTCACACTGGGCCATGCGGTGGATTCCTCCGCAATCATAAGAATATTGGGATATTCTGAGAATGCGGCTATATTAAGATTCTGCAAAAATTCAATCGCTTCAAGATTTTCCTTCCCACCGTATTTGTTGGGCATATACTCCTCCCTGCCGTAGTCAAGGTAGAGCATACTGGAAACGGCATCAACCCTGAGTCCGTCAATGTGGAACATATCGAGCCAGTAGAAAGCGCTGGACATAAGGAAAGACACAACCTCTTTCCTGCCGTAGTCAAATACCAGTGTTCCCCATTCCTTATGCTCACCCTTTAACGGATTGGGGTATTCATATATGGGCGTACCGTCAAACTTAGCCAGTCCGTGAGCATCACGAGGGAAATGTGCAGGAACCCAGTCCATAATTACACTTATGCCGGATTCGTGGCATTTATTCACGAAATACATTAAATCTTTCGGTGTGCCGTACCTGCTCGTTGCGGAAAAATATCCCGTAACCTGATAGCCCCAGCTACCGTCAAACGGAAACTCCGTAAGGGGCATCAGCTCAACGTGGGTATATCCCATTTCGTTAAGGTATGGGCACAGCTCGTCAGCAATTTCACGGTAGTTTTTCAGCGAGCCATCCGGATGAGTCCGCCAACTGCCAAGATGCATTTCATAAATAAGCATCGGCTTTGCGTAAGGTGCAGTTTTTTTGCGGTTATCCATCCATTTTTTATCTTCCCAGTTAAATCCTGAATCGTCGTATATAACGGAAGCGGTTTCCGGAGGAAGCTGTGAATAGCGTGCATATGGGTCAGCTTTGTAAATAGCCGAGCCGTCTTTACACCGTATAAAATATTTATAGCACTGCCCATCTTTTATACCTTTTATGAAGCAGTGCCACACGCCAGAACTTCCCTGCGGATTCATGGGGTGTGATTCTGTGTCCCAACCGTTAAAATCACCAACAACGCTGACCGACTGGGCATTGGGTGCCCACACGGCAAAGCTATAGCCACGCTCGCCGTAGATTTCTGACGGAATGGCTCCCATAAATTCGTAAGTTCGGAAATTCGTTCCGTTATTAAACTGAGCAAGCTGAGAGGTAGTTATAAAAGGATTTTCATTCTTAACTGTCGTTTTTTTCTTGACTGTCATTGATACGCCTCCGCTTGATATATTTTATTATTATCTCTATTTTATCAAATTTTAGCACTTTAGTCAAACGGTTTAAGGGAAAATTAACCAAAAAAAGGGATAATTTTCGACTATTTTTTAGTTAATTTTACACAAAACCTGGTTTTAGAGAAATGAAAAGCTTAAAAAAACAGTAAAAGCAAAACGAACACGGTTATGTCCGTGTTCGTTTTGCTTTTACTCGTAGTCTACTACGTCTATCCAGTTAAGGAGGAATTCTTTTTCTTTCTCATTGCCTTTTGTAAGCTGCGATGCAGCAACAATAGGCATCCATTTTTGTACATACTGCTTTGCTGTATCAGTCTTTCTGCAGAATGTATCAAGGTACTTTTCCGCACCTTCCCTGTCACCGTCAAGATTTAAGAGAAGATATACCCTTGCAGCATCTGCCGCACCGTTACCCTGTGTTACATGTGCCCAGTCGATAATATATGCTTCATCATTTTCTGTGATAATAATATTACTGGGATGCAGGTCTCCGTGACACACCTTTTTATGCTTGGGAGTAGCATCAAGTCGTGTATGCAGTTCATAACGGATTGTGGCATTAAGGTCTGTAGAAGAAATTTTGGAATGCATTTTATCCTTTAGTTTATTAAGATGAAGCGCGCTCTTAGAGAGGATATTCATCTGAATATCAACAAGTCTTTCAATATATTCTTCTTTCTTGTCGGGGTTTTCTTCCATAAGTTGCTGCAAGGTTTTCCCTGCAATATACTCAATAACAATTGCCCAGTTTCCGTCTATTTTTGTGACCTCGTGAAGCTTTGGAATATTAAGTCCCGTTTCCTCTACTCTTGCGTGATTTAATGCTTCGTTAAGGACATTTGCCTTGGAATAATCGTGGCTAAACATTTTTACAACCTTATCACCCTCGCGGTAGATTGTTTTTGCCTCGGTCTGATACAAAATTTCCTTGCTCATTATCTTTCACCTCCGTAGTATGCGTTAAGATACATTTCCTTAATTTCACTCATAAGGGGATAACGGGGATTTGCACCTGTACATTGGTCGTCAAACGCCTGCTCTGTCATTTCGTCAAGACTATCAAGGAAGACTTTTTCATCAATTCCGTAATCACGGATGCACTTTTTGATACCTACTTTTTCCTTAAGCCCATTTATAAGAGTGATAAGCCCCTCGAATTTTTCTTCGTTGGTTTTTCCCTTTACGCCCAAATGGTCTGCCACTTCTGCGTAGCGTGCAAGTGTATGAGGATGGTCGTACTGTGAGAATGTTCCCATTTTTACAGGTTTTTCAGAAGCGTTGAAGCGGAGCACCTCTTCAATCATAAGTGCATTTGCAACACCGTGGGGCAAATGATGGAACGCACCCAGCTTATGCGCCATAGAATGGCACACTCCCAAAAATGCATTGGCGAATGCCATACCTGCCATAGTTGCAGCGTTAGCCATTTTTTCACGGGCGATAACGTCTGTCTGACCGTTTTCGTATGCACGGGGAAGATATTCGAACACGCTCTTGAGCGCTCCCAAAGAGAGTGAGTCGGTGTAGTCGGTTGCAAGCATTGATGCGTATGCTTCAAGGGCGTGAGTTACCGCGTCAATACCTGAAGCCGCTGTAAGTCCCTTGGGGGCGGACATATGAAAATCTGTGTCGATAATTGCCATATTGGGAAGAAGTTCATAATCTGCAAGAGGGTATTTAATACCTGTGCTTTCATCGGTGATTACGGCAAAGGGAGTAACCTCGCTTCCCGTTCCCGCAGAGGTGGGAATGGCGATAAAATATGCCTTTTCACCCATTTTCGGGAAAGTATAAACCCTCTTTCTTATATCAACAAAACGCATTGCCATATCCATAAAGTCAGCTTCGGGATGTTCATACATTACCCACATAATTTTTGCTGCGTCCATAGCTGAACCACCGCCAAGAGCAATGATTGTGTCGGGCTTGAATGCCGTCATTTGCTCGGCTCCTGCCTTTGCAGAGGCAAGGGTGGGGTCAGGTGCAACGTTAAAGAAAGTTGTATGCACGATTCCCATTTCATCAAGCTTGTCTGTAATGGGTTTTGTATAGCCGTTTTCATAAAGGAAAGTATCAGTTACTATAAACGCACGCTTCTTTCCCATAACGCTTTTAAGCTCATCAAGGGCAACGGGAAGACAACCTTTTTTGATATATATTTTCTGGGGAGCTCTGAACCAAAGCATATTTTCCCTTCTTTCCGCAACTGTTTTAATATTCAAAAGGTGTTTTACACCAACATTTTCCGATACGGAGTTACCGCCCCATGATCCGCAGCCCAATGTAAGTGACGGAGCAAGACGGAAGTTATAAAGATCACCTATACCGCCGTGGGATGATGGAGTATTTACAAGAATACGGCAGGCTTTTAAGCGAAGCGAGAAGAGATTTATCTTTTCCCTTTCTCCTACTGCGTCAACGTACAGCGATGCGGTGTGTCCGATACCGCCATCCTCTACAAGGCGCTCAGCCTTAAGGAGGGCATCTTCAAAGTTTTCTGCCTTGTACATACCTAAAACGGGAGAAAGCTTTTCGTGAGCAAATTCTTCGGACAGGTCAACTTTTTCTACTTCACCAATAAGAATTTTTGTATCTTCGGGAACTTCAACACCTGAAAGTTTAGCAATGGTATGAGCTTTCTGTCCTACGATTTTTGCATTCAGTGAGCCGTTTATGATAATTGTTTTTCTGACCTTTTCTATTTCCTCATCGCTTAAGAAATAGCAGCCTCTTTCCTGAAATTCCTTGCGTACTTTTGCATATATTTTTTTATTTACGATAACGCTCTGCTCAGAGGCACAAATCATACCGTTGTCAAAGGTTTTTGAATGGATAATCGAGTTTACGGCAAGGAGAATATCTGCACTTTCATCGATAACTGCAGGGGTATTTCCTGCACCTACGCCGAGAGCCGGTTTTCCGCTGGAATATGCCGCCTTAACCATTCCGGGACCGCCTGTTGCCAAAATTATGTCGGACTCTTTCATAACGGTATTTGTAAGCTCAAGTCCGGGCACATCTATCCAGCTTATTATACCCTCCGGGGCACCTGCTTTTACTGCCGCATCAAGTACAAGTTTAGCCGCAGCAATAGTGGAATTTTTTGCTCTGGGGTGCGGGCTTATGATAATTGCATTTCTTGTTTTAAGTGCAATAAGGCACTTAAAAATTGCCGTTGATGTAGGGTTAGTCGTGGGAATAACCGCGGCGATAACACCGATAGGCTCAGCTATCTTCATCATACCGTAGGCTTCATCTACCTCAATTACTCCGCAGGTCTTTGTGTTTTTATATGCATTATAAATATATTCCGATGCATAGTGATTTTTTATTACCTTATCCTCAACAACACCCATTCCCGTTTCCTCTACTGCCATTTTTGCAAGAGGAATACGCTCTTTATTTGCAGCTGATGCCGCGGCGAGAAAGATTTTGTCTACCTGTTCTTGCGAAAAGGTTGCAAACTCTTTCTGCACCTGTCTGACTTTTTCTATTTCCTGTTCAAGGGACTCTACACTATCTATTATATTTCTTTCTTTGCTCATTGAAATCCGTCCTTTCTTTTTTACATTATACGCAGATATTCCATTTTTGCGAAGATACCTTTTTGTTATATCGGTATCACTTTATCGATATAACAGTACTTTTTTATTGTACAAAAAAACTCTTATTTGTTTATTGTAAACAAATAAGAGTTTTTTACTATTAAATTTATAATTCGGAAATCACTTCTTTAAGTATCTCTACAAAAAGTTTATCCGTATCCGTCAATTTATAATCTTTCCTGTAAAAAAGAACATCTCTGTATTTACTGTCCTGACTTTTCATAGGGATAATTCTGATTTTATTTTCGTCATAATACCCTTCCGGTGACGGGGTTATTCTCGAATAAGAATTTTCGTCCCCAATAAGTGCACTGCACATTCCGGCACGTTCATAAACCAGAATATGATGCATATTATCATTTTCTCTCGCATCTTTCATACTGCGCGCTGACCTGCCATAGTGAATAATGTTATCACCAAATAAAATCTCCGTCATATCCTGAAGGTCTGCTTCAGTTACAACGCTGAGTTTTGCAAGGGGGCTATTCTTTGATACTGCGATTACCTCGTCATATTCCCAGAGTATTTCATGCTTTAGTTCACGTTCGTCAAGCATCTGAAAGAAATACTGTTCATAGGCAACATTATATTTTATAATACCGATGTTATTCTCCCCCGTTGCAACATTTTTTATCGAACGAGTAGTATTAGTTTCGCGAAAAATAATTTTTTCTTTTTTATCGTTTGATATATGAGACAAAAATTTCGAAAATGCCTCAGATATATACTCGCACCTTGCAACAACCGCGTCCAGAGTCAACATTTCGCTTTTTTTAGGGTTATAGGTTGTCTCCAGTCGCTGAAGTTGAGCAATAATCCCCTTTGCATCCATAATAAACTCGACACCCTTTGTGGTCGGAACAACGCCCTTGGAGCTTCGTTTAAAAATGGAAATTCCCACAGACTCTTCCAATTCCCTTATGGCTTTTGACAGTTGCGGCTGACTCATATAAAGGTTTTCCGCCGCTTTGGAAATAGAGCCTGTTTTCTCAACTTCTATTATGTATTTAAGGTGCGTGGTGTTCATTCAATCATTCTCCTGCCATCTTTTCCCGCAAGTGATTTGAAAGAACTGCCAATGAGGATGCCATATTCTCGTTCTGTACAAGAATATCCTCCGGGGCTTTGATATGTGTAGGCGCGAAATTCCATATTGCCATAATTCCGCTTTCTACAAGTAGGTCACAAACTTTCTGAGCCGCAGTATCAGGAACGGTAATAATGCCTATTTTAACATTCAGCTTTTTGCACATTTCCTGAAGACGGGAAATGTCAAAAATCTTTTTATTATCTACAACCTCCGCCCTGCTGTCAAACGCGGCAACAATGTTGATGCCGTAATTGTCAAACCCACGGTAACTCATAAGCGCCATACCAAGATTTCCTGCACCGATAAGGATTGCATCGTTTCCCTGGCTATATCCCAGAAAATCTGAGATGCCGCCTATAAGGTCACGAACGACAAACCCCTTTTTCGGAATACCGGAACTCTTGCATACAGCCGCCAGATCTTTTCTCACCTGCACATCGTTCATATCGAGAGCTTCCGCAACCGTAGATGAAGATATGTACTCCACTTCCTTTTGGTCAATGGACTTAAGGTACGACATATACACAGGCAGTCTTTTAAGAGCTTGCTTGGAAAGAATATTTTTTCTATTCATAAATTCCCTCGTATTAAAGACGAAGCATTTCTCCAATTCACCACGCTACGTCCGATTTAAAGAGGGATGTAAAAAATTCATTTTTACATCCCTTTATTTTTAGTTTTATGCTTTGTTTACGCTGCCGAAGAGTTCCATTTTCTCCTTAACTGTAGCTTTGATAGCTTCAACACCGGGAGCGAGAACCTTTCTGGGGTCAAAGCCTTTACCCTCAAGATCCTTACCCTCTTCGATATATTTTCTTGTTGCTGCAGTAAATGCAAGCTGACATTCTGTATTAACGTTAATCTTTGCAACGCCGAGGCTGATTGCCTTCTTAATCATTTCAGCGGGGATACCTGTACCTCCATGAAGAACAAGCGGAATACTTCCTGTTGCTTCGCTGATTTTTTCAAGAGCATCAAATGCAAGACCTTTCCAGTTTGCAGGATATTTACCATGAATGTTACCGATACCTGCAGCAAGCATTGTTACACCAAGGTCAGCAATTGTCTTACATTCATCGGGATCCGCAATATCGCCTGCGCCAACAACACCGTCTTCTTCGCCGCCGATTGCACCAACTTCAGCTTCAAGGCTGAGACCCTTTTCTGCACAGATATTTACAAGTTCAGTAGTCTTCTGAACATTTTCTTCAATGGGATAGTGGCTGCCGTCAAACATAACTGAAGAGAAGCCTGCTTCGATACATTTCATTGCTGCATCATAGCTGCCGTGGTCAAGATGAAGTGCAACGGGAACAGTAATTCCGAGGCCTTCAATCATACCGTTAACCATACCAACGATGGTCTTGTAACCACACATATACTTACCTGCACCTTCGCTTACGCCAAGGATAACGGGAGAATTAAGCTCCTGTGCTGTAAGAAGGATAGCCTTTGTCCATTCAAGGTTATTGATATTGAACTGACCTACTGCATATTTACCTGCACGAGCCTTTTCCAACATTTCTTTTGCTGATACTAACATTAAAATCACAAAGCCTTTCTGCCCACAATAATTTATTTAATAATGCGCACCCCTTACCGCGGGCGGATAAGGCGCATAATCTGAACATTAAAAATGTGCTATGCACATCGTCACCAGTATATTATCGCATAAATTTACATAAAAATCAATATATATTTAAGAGAAAAGAGTTGATTTTTTTGAAAAGAACTTCGGTTATTACCATAAATTTAAAATCTGCACGGCTTTTTATTTTATTATGTGCCTTTTTATCGGTGATATACCTGAGCACATTTCTGTCATCACGTCTTCCTTCAGTGTCTTTGGAGGAGGATACCGTCCGTCTGATGCTTTCGTGTAATCCCTCATACAACACAGCTCCCCTTTCTTCAGTAGGAGCTTTTTCGTTAGTTGTAAAAGATGAAAATTATACACCTGACAAAATATTGGCAAATACGGAAACTCCACCCACTGCAACAACTGTCAGCACTCCCGAAGTCAAAAATCCAAGTCCGGTTGTAAGTATAAACAATTCTACTGATATGTCTGTAAATCCGGAAAACTATCTTTCGCCACAGCCTGCATTTATGAAAGACGATTTTTCGGTGTTAATTGTTCATACCCATACCACCGAAAGTTACACTCCGTCGGAGAAATTCAACTATACACCCACAGACACAGACCGAACTACTGACAAGGATTATAACATGGTTCGTGTGGGTGATGAAATTGAAAAAATCCTTAAGGCAAAAGGGATTAAGGTATATCACGATACTACTATAAACGATTATCCAAGCTACAGCGGAAGCTATAATAAAAGCGCAATGGCAATAGAAAACCATATAAAAAACGATCCGTCAATAAAAATCGTGCTTGATGTACACCGCGATGCAATCATCGGCAAAAACGGGGAAAAAGTAAAATATTCGACCCTGATTGACGGCAAGGAAGCGGCAAAAATAATGTTTGTTGTAGGAAGTGACCAAAGCGGACTCAGTCACAACAACTGGGAAGAAAATATGAGCTTTGCCGCACAACTGCAGAAGCATACACTTTCACTCTACCCTGATTTATGCCGTCCCATAAATTTCAGAAAGCAACGGTTTAATCAGCATCTTGCTCCCGGGGGAATTATTGTAGAAGTGGGTACAAATGCCAACACCCTTGATGAAGCAATTCTCGGTGCACGATATTTTGCAATATCATTGGCGGATTTTATAGAAAAAAGTAAATAAAAAAGGAATCTTTCGACTCCTTTTTATTAAATATGGGTGAATGATACAAAAAAACGCACGTCCCAAAGCGGCTCATTATGTTACAGAAAGTGACACGACCCTAAACTGTTTATGTAACAGAAAGTGACACGTCCCCAAACTGTTCTCACCCATTGTCACCAATTTCACTTTTTTTAGGTTTTCTGACATATTTCAACATCTCTTTTTCTGCCGCACCAAATTCTTTAAAATTTTTTTTTGCAATATTCAGAGAAACATTATTTGCTCCACCTTCAAGATCAGGGTCAAGAAATTGTAATGAATCATCTTCCCAAAAACAAACAGGACATATTTCAAATGTACCTGGACATCTATTAGGATCTAATGGTTCTTCCTCTAAAGTAAAGTACCCACAACACTTGCATTGGTATTTTCTCATTATTCGCTCCTCCTTATTACTGCATTTTATATTTATTTATTTATTTGTTTAATCCAATAACCGATTCCTTCTGTTGGTTTATAATATGTAGAAATAGTTCCTCAAACACAGAGGGACGGTTCTGTTGTGTTCTCTTAATTTTAACTTTTCAACACGATAGAACCGTCCCCTTGTGTCTGCCACTTGGCTCCCTTAAATGGCTCTGTCCGCAACAATAACATAATAAAAGTTATCTCCAAATTTTTCATGATACCAATTAATATATTGCACCGACTTTTTGGCACTTTTTCTAACGGCATTAATGTTAGTTAATTTTTGTTTATTTTCAAAAAACCAATTATCATATGTATATTCGAAGCTCTCATTTAACACATCACCCCCTAATATGATATATCCATTTTCTTTCAAAACTCCAATCACTACAATAGCATCTTCGTATTTCCACGCATACTCATTACTATCTATTATAATCCCTCTTTTTTTTAATTCATCTGTTAATAAATAACCAAACAAAATTTCACCTCATTTTTCAAAAGGAACAAAAAGCCTGTACAACACAGAGGGACGGTTCTGTTGTGTTCTCTTAATTTTAACTTTTCGACACGATAGAACCGTCCCCTTGTGTCTCGTCCCCTTGGAACAAAAGTGACACGTCCCCAATCTGTTCAATGTTTTTAGCTACTCTAAGGTTATTATCTCTCCATCCCTCATTCTGCAAAAAACTTCTTTATCAAAAATTATAACATTAAATACTTCTTTATCATAGACCATTTCTTGTCCAGTCCCATTTTTATTCATTTGATACAACTTACCGCCATCATCCATATTAGTGTAATAAATTTTCCCATCAGCTATGTTATATGATTTTGCCCGTTCCTCACATATAGGTACCGCTACATCTCCATTAGCTATTTTGTAAATTTTATTGTCCCCTTTATCAAAAGGAAGTACAAGATTATGATTCAGGAAATACACTCCGTCACTTTCTATAGAAATATATGTCGCTGCACCTTGATAAACTATGTCTGTTTTGCCATTGTCAGACAAATCAATTTTCTTTAAAAGACCTTTTCCTTCTTCTGAAATAGCCTGATAATAAATTATATTTCCAGATACATCAAATGACAAAACAGCATCATTTGCAAGAATATCTCTTGCACCTGTATCAACAGCTAATTTTGTCAAATCACTACCATCTATGTAATAAACAAAATTTTCTTTGACTAAAATACTTTTTGCAAAGGAGCTATGAGCTTCGGCAATCATTTTTGCTCTATCAGAATTCAAATCATACGAGTATATCTTCCGACCATCTAAAAAGAATAGCTTTCCGTCAGAGTAATTAAACGATGTTGCAAAATTTTCAGTTTTCAACAGTTCTTCTTCGTTCTGATTATTGTTTTTTACTATAACAAATTCATATGAATCAGTTAATTTACTTGAATAAGTTTCATTACCAACCTTTATGAAATCGATTCCATTTTCTAAATTAAGCATCTCATTTTCGAAAGATATAGTCTTTTGACTGCAACTTACTAAAAGCAAACATATCAGTACAATAAAATTACAAAACCTCTTCATTTCAAACCTCCTATAATTTATAACATCCATTTATTAGACTATTTTCAATTGACTAATTGAACCATATGTATTATTTATTTCTAAATAGGTTAAAATCAAAAACATCGACACTAAAACACAGAGGGACGGTTCTGTTGTGTTCTCTTAATTTTAACTTTTCGACACGATAGAACCGTCCCCTTGTGTCTGCTGTTCATTTTTATTATATCACACTTTTTTCGTTTACGCAATTTTCTATACCACAAAAAAGGAATTCACGCTGTGAATTCCTTTTTGTTTCTTATTCGTGGTGTGCGTGGCAATGAGCACAATCTCCGCTGCACTCAATTTTCTTTTCGATACCGCTCTTTTCATAATAATCCTGAATAGCTGCCTTTATAGCTTCCTCAGCAAGAACACTACAATGAAGCTTTGCAGGCGGAAGACCTTCAAGAGCCTCTACAACAGCTTTGTTAGTAAGCTGAAGAGCTTCGTCAACAGTCTTACCTTTTACAAGTTCCGTTGCCATAGAGCTTGTTGCAACTGCGGCACCGCAACCAAAAGTTTTGAACTTAACATCGACGATGATGTCATTTTCAATCTTCATATATATTTTCATAATATCGCCACATTTCGCATTACCGACAGTTCCAACGGCATTTGCATCGGCGATTTCACCCACATTTCTGGGATTTGAGAAATGGTCCATAACCTTTTCACTGTACATAATTTTACTCCTACCTTTCTACACCTTCATAAAGAGGAGACATATCACGAAGCCTCTGTACGATAGGCCCTACCGCCTTTATGAACGAGTCAACTTCTTCCTCTGTGGTAAATTCCGACAAAGATGCACGCATAGAGCCGTGCGCAATCTCATGGGGAAGTCCTATTCCCAGGAGCACATGGGACGGATCGAGAGATCCTGATGTGCAAGCACTTCCGCTGGAGGTAACGTATCCCATCATATCAAGGCTTAAAAGAAGACTCTCACCCTCAATATATCTGAAGCAAAAGCTTGTGTTGTTGGGAAGTCTCTCTGTCCTGTGTCCGTTAAGACGTGTATAAGGAACAGTTTCCAGTATGCCGTCAATTATTTTATCACGGAGTTTTACAATCTTCGCCGTTTTTTCTTCCATATTTTCGATAGCCTCGGTAAGCGCCTGAGCCATACCAACGATTCCTGCTACATTTTCGGTAGTAGCACGTCTTCCAAACTCCTGTGCACCGCCGTGAATGAGGTTTTCAATCTTTACACCCTTGCGGATATAAAGAGCACCCACACCCTTGGGACCGTGGAATTTATGAGCCGACATAGAAAGAAGGTCTATGTTCATTTCCTTTACATCAATCGGAACAGCACCTGTTGCCTGAACGGCATCTGTATGGAAATACACACCCTTTTCACGGCAGATTTTACCTATTTTTGCAATAGGGTTTATCGTTCCTATTTCATTATTGGCAAACATTACAGAAACGAGAATTGTTTCGTCTGTAATGGCTTTTTCAATATCATCGGGGTTTACCATACCAAATTCATCAACGGGAACATAAGTTACTTTAAATCCCTGCTTTTCGAGAAACTCACAGGTATGCAATACCGCATGGTGTTCAATCGTTGTGGTAATAATATGGTTACCCTTATCCTTATTTTTAAGTGCCACGCCTTTTATAGCCCAGTTATCGGCTTCACTTCCGCCGCTTGTAAAAAAGATTTCCTTACTGTCTGCAGAAATCGCATTGGCTACCTTCTCACGAGCTTCAGAAAGAGCCTTACGAGCTGCTTGTCCTGCTGAAGTGTATGTGGATGATGCGTTGCCGAAAGTCTCGGTAAAATAGGGCATCATTGCCGAAACAACACTATCTTTCATTTTAGTTGTGGCAGCATTGTCCAAGTATATCATATAATGCTTCCTTTCCACGTGCAGAAAACACGTCCACATTACAGTATAGTACTAATCTCGTTAAAAAGCAAGTATGTTTTTTCAAATAGTGCGTTATTTTTTATCCGCAAAATTAGTCCAATGCACAACTTTTCCAATAGGCTCAAATCTATCTTTTGTCCTATCTAAAATAATATCAGGATAAAGTCCGCTACTGTTAGCCGCTTTCAGGACAATACGATCGCCATCACTATAATAAAGTCGTATAACGGCATCGTGATTGTTGTAAACAGCGGCGATAATATCTCCGTTTTGCAAAGTGTCATTTTGGCGGATAATAACATTCGCATTTTCTTTTATTGCTTCTTCTATCATGGATTTATCAGGCATTTTTATTCCCATAAATTCAAATCCGCGCATATCATCACGGTCCATAAACGTAGTTTCAACTATTTTACTGATTTCCATATAGGGCTTCTGACTGCTTACGGAGCTGACAATATGCACCATTTTTGAGCGTTCCCCGACATCGGGCGATATGCTGTGAAGCAAATCGTCTACGGTAACGAAAAATGTCTCCGCAATTTTTTCAAGAATTTTCATTCCCGGCATAGTAAGGTAACCGCTTTCAATATTATTGACTGTGGTAACACCCACGCCTATTCTTTTTGCAAGCTGCTCCTGAGATATTCCTGACTTTTTACGCAATCCTCTTACATGAACTGCTAACATTTCCATAATAACACATCCTTTTGTGTCATTATACCACAAAATACGACTTTTTTCAAGAATGGAGTGCCGTATTTATTCCTTCTGCAATTATTGTAGATATTTTTTCACTTATTTCATCCACATCATTTGGCGTTACAATCATATTTTTGCTTCTATCAGAAAGAATTGTATTAAGGTCTGCTCTGCATTCTTTTTTGCCAAGAACATCAAGGGCAAGGGTTGCAACATCAACCACCATAGGCACACCCATAGCTATAACGGGAACTCCCAAAGTTTTTTCTGTGAGCTCTTTTCGATTATTTCCAACTCCGCTTCCGGGGCAAATGCCTGTGTCGGAAAGCTGAACCGTAGTTCCCAATCTTTTAATATTTCGCGCGGCAAGAGCATCTATTGCTATTATTAAAGATGGCTTTACGTGCTCCACCACGCCTTTTACAATCTCACTTGTTTCTATTCCCGTAATTCCCAATACTCCGGGTGCAATAGCACTTACCGCACGAACGGCAAAATCAAATCCCATCTGAGCCTCTTTCGTTATATGGCGTGTGACGGTAACTTTGCTGACGGCTTTAGGGCCTATGGAGTCGGGGGTAATATATCTGTTTCCAAGACCTACTATCAGTACTGAATTCAGATTTTTTGAAGATATAAGTTTTTTCAATTCGTCGCCGACTGCGTTGCATACTCTGTCGATTATATCTTCATTTTCAATAAGCATTGAATCCATTTCAATAGTCACATAGTCACCTACAGGCTTTCCTATCTGCTTTGCTCCCTCCTCGGTTGTTATTTTTACATGAGTAACCGTTATTCCGTCGCTGTCGTGTGCAAGACTTTCCACTCCCGAAATTTCTTCAGCAAACATTTCCCTGCATTCAATCGCCAGATCCGTTCTAATTGCCATTTACTCCCTCTCCTCCTTTTCTTCTTTTTTATTATCTTTGCTTGTAATCTCATTGAAAGCTTTATGGAGAATAAGGAGTTTCATATTGTCGCCTAACACGTCCTCCGTAGAAATAGTGTTATCGTTAATGGGGGTATCGTTCTGCATTTTCATCAACCTTTCAAATATTTTTACTTATTATTTGTAAAATGAATGAAAAAATGCAAAAAGAACCGCTTCTTTTGAAGCGGTTCTTTCAGCGTGTCGAGAAAACTATCGACACGCTGGCAGATGAGGAAAAAGGAAGGTAAATCTGTTCAAGGCAAGCTCGTCGGCGTACGATGGTACGGTAGAGATTGACTTGGACGGAAGCAAGCAAAAAGCCCTGAAAATTGTAGTTTTCAGGGCTTTACTCAATATTTGTTTTTAACAAACTGTCATTCTATTAACAGGTTGTCGAAAATCGCCAACCCCTACAAAAATTTTACATTTTTAAACTTGCTTGCGGTTGACCGACTTTTTGACAGTCTAAAAGAACCGCTTCTTTCGAAGCGGTTCTTTAAAATCAATTGTTTTAGTTTGTGATTCTCTTTTCTGTTTCTTTGTCGAAGAGATGAATCTTTGTAGGATCAATAGCAATCTTAATCTTTGTGTTGATTGCAGCAGAGCTGTCAGGCTTAACACGAGCAACAAAGTTAACACCTTCAACTACAAGGTAAAGATATGTTTCAGCACCCATCATTTCTGTTACTTCAACATCTGCATCTACCTTGCTGTCAGCAAACTTGGAAAGAGAATCCTGGTCGTCATAAAGATCTTCAGGACGGATACCCATAACAACTGTCTGTCCTACATATTCCTGAGCATTTGCAGCCTTTTCAGGAGTAAGAGCAATAGCACTCTCACCAAACTTAACGCAAAGTGTGCCGTTATTATCAACGATTTCAGCATCGCAGAAGTTCATCTGAGGAGAACCGATGAAACCTGCAACGAACATATTTACAGGATGGTTGTAAAGCTCGGAGGGAGAATCAACCTGCTGCATGATACCATCTTTCATAACAACGATTCTTGTACCCATTGTAAGAGCTTCTGTCTGGTCATGAGTAACGTAGATGAATGTTGTCTGAAGTCTCTGATGAAGCTTGGAAATCTCAGATCTCATCTGTACACGAAGCTTAGCATCAAGGTTGGAAAGAGGTTCGTCCATAAGGAATACCTTGGGTTCACGAACGATAGCACGACCAAGTGCAACACGCTGACGCTGACCACCGGAAAGAGCCTTAGGCTTTCTTTCAAGAAGATGTTCAATATCAAGGATACGAGCAGCTTCACGAACTCTCTTATCAATTTCAGCCTTGGGAGTTCTTCTGAGTTTAAGACCGAATGCCATGTTCTGGTAAACTGTCATATGAGGATAAAGAGCATAGTTCTGGAAAACCATGGCAATATCTCTATCCTTGGGAGCAACGTCGTTCATGAGCTTGTCGCCTATGTAAAGCTCGCCTTCGCTGATTTCTTCAAGACCTGCGATCATTCTAAGAGTTGTAGACTTACCACAACCGGAAGGACCAACAAGGATAACGAATTCCTTGTCTTCAATGTCCAGGCAGAAATCTGTAACAGCTGTAACGCCGCCGGAATATCTCTTATAAATGTTTTTTAACTGTAAACTTGCCATTCTTAATGACCTCCTAATTAAATTACACAATGTGTCAATTTACATTGTCTATATTTTAGCACACAATTTCATATTTTCAAATACATTCATTTCACAAATTTTTCATTTTCTTTTGTAAACATTGCACAAGTATTCCGTTTCCTCTTCAGTAAGTGACCTATAACTTCCCCTTTCAAGGGCTTCATCAAGGTAAAAATTACCATATGCAAGTCGTTTAAGATACACAACCTCATTCCCCACAGCCTTTGCCATACGTTTTATCTGGTGAAACTTCCCCTCGGTAATAGTGAGATTGATTTCACGTTCGCAAATTCTTTCAGCTTTAGCAGGTTTCGTAATACATTCACCTATATCAACGCCCTTTTCAAGATTGTCTATTTCACTGTCTGTTATTTGTTTTTCAAGGCGAAGAAAATATGTTTTTCCTACATTTTTGTTTGGGGATAACATATTATGGGCAAGTTCTCCATCATTTGTAAGAAGCAAAAAGCCTTCGGTATCAATATCAAGTCTGCCTACGGGAAAAAGCTGATAGCGACTATAGGAGGGATCCAACAAATCAAGGACGGTCTTTTGTTTTTTGTCCTCTGTAGCACTTACATACCCTTGAGGTTTATTCAGCATAATATACACAAATTTTTTATAGGCTATTTCATTGCCGTCAAGATATACTCTGCAATCTTCAGAAACCGAGAAAGCAATATCTTTTACAATTTCATTTTCAACTAAAACTCTTCCTTTTTTTATAGCCTTTCTGGATTCGCTTCTTGTCATTGCTGCTCCATCGGACACAAATTTATCCAGTCGCATACATCCTCCCTCCTTCTTTAGTTATTTTACCATCTTTTACGTTAAATTTCAATTATTCTTTTTTTATAGGTATCATTATTCCGTCCAATGTAATACTCGAAATATCTCCGCCTATTATTTTTCCCTCAAAAACAAGAAGGTTTGCCCTTGCGTTCATAGATGGGATGAGATAGGTGTAACGTTTACACTTTTTCCCTCTATACAAAGAAAGGTCATAGCCGCTTTCTTTTTGAAGAATGTTATAGTTATTCCATACATTATTAAATTCTACAGGGATTGTAACCCACTCCACTTCAAGCGGTTTTTCCGAAACATCGTCATATCCCATTTGTCTGACTATTTCTGAAAAAGCAGGTTCTGTCTTTTCTTCCGGCATACGCGCAATGATAATCAGCCCTATACCCAAAATAAGCAGTACTAAAATTTTTCTCATAAAAAAACACCCTTTCGGAATATCTCTATTCCAAAAGGGCGTCTTATATTCTCTTATTCTGCAGAGAAAGGAAGAAGTGCGATCTGGCGAGCACGCTTAATAGCAATTGTCAACTGACGCTGATGCTTAGCGCATGTGCCTGTGATTCTTCTGGGAAGAATCTTCGCTCTTTCTGAAACGTAACGACGAAGCTTAGCAACGTCTTTGTAATCAATATCAGTAACCTTATCAACGCAGAACTGGCAAACTTTCTTCTTTGCCTTTCTTGCTCTGAAAGGTCTTTCGTTCTTTTCCTTTTCCATCATGGCTAAAACCTCCTTTAATTAAGTACAGAAAAAATTCTTATACTTTAGAATGGTAAATCATCATCTGTACCCATGGGAGAAATAGGTTCGGGGAGTGAACCGAAGTCGTTTGCTGCAAAATCATCATCTCCGCCCATTACGGACTGAGAATCTCTCTTACTTTCAGCAAAATAAACCTGGTTTACTACAACATCAGTAGCATAACGCTTCTTTCCGTCCTGATCATCCCAAGAGCGAGTCTGAATACTTCCTTCAAGGGCAACCATATTGCCTTTCTTGAAGTATTTAGAAATAAACTCCGCAGTCTGACGCCACGCAACGCAGTTGATGAAATCTGCCTTACGCTCTTCGCCCTGGCGGACGAAGTTACGGTCTACTGCAATAGAGAAACTGCAAGTGCTGATTCCCTGCGGTGTGCTGCGAAGCTCGGGGTCGCGAGTAAATCTGCCCATCAAAATAACCTTGTTAAGCATTAACTTTACGCCTCCTTACGAATTGTGATAGTACGCATAACACCGTCTGTGATTCCGTAAATTCTCTCAAGTTCCTTGGGGAATTCAGGATTGGATGCGAAGTTCACAAGAACGTAGTAACCTTCTGTCTTGAAGTCGATAGGATAAGCGAGCTTTCTCTTACCCCATACATCTACGCTTTCAACAGTTCCGTTATCAGCAATGAGCTTCTGGAACTTTTCGGAAAGAGCATTGATCTTCTCCTCCTCAAGTGCGCAGTCAAGAACAAAAATGGTCTCATACTTGTTGATAATTTCAGCCATTTTCTACACCTCCTTCTGGTCTTTGGCCTCGGGCTATCCCGAAGCAAGGATAGCATTTCATTAAAATGCTATGCTATTATATACTGAAAAGGGGTGGTTGTCAAGTTCTTTTTTGTATTTTTTCATATCATAACAAAACAAGCAGAAACACTTGTTGTTTCTGCTTGTTAAAACTCAACTCAGTTAATTCTTGTTCCGCAATTTGTACAGAAAGATGTGCCTGGCAAGAGTTCTGCGTTACAATTGGGACATGCTGCAGGAGTTTCCGGAGTCTGCACGGGAGCATATGTAACCTCTTCTTCCTGAACGGCAAAAGCTGTTTCTTCCTGTACCTGTTCCGGTACGGGAGCAGGTTCTGTCTGCTGAGCTGAAACTACGGGAGCAGGTTCTGCAACAGGCATGGGCGAACCGCATGATGTACAGAATTTTGTTCCTACAGCAACAATCTGTCTGCAAGAAGGGCACATCACACCATCTTCAACAGCAACGGGAGCTTTCACGGGTGCAGGTGCTCCGCAAGCGCTGCAGAATGCTGCATTATTAAGAATATCTGCACCGCATTTTTCACAACGGGTAATCTTTTTGATTTCCTGTATCTGCTGACGCATTGTTTCAATTTTAGCCTTTGATTCTTTTATATCTGATACAAACTGTTCAAAGCATGCTTCACTGTCATTTTCATGTTTGGTAAAATATTCCTTTCCCAGCTGCAGATATATGTTATTTATTTTTTTCTCTTCACTTGAAATTGCACTGTTAAGTTTGTTTACTTCTGAAAAATCCTTTGTCTTCTGAGCCATATTCTGTCCTGCCTGAGACAACTTCTTTCCTAAATCGTCAAAAAATGCCACTGAAATCCCTCCAAATGTTATATTGATTATCAGTCATCATTATACCATATGTGCATTTTAAAATCAATACTCTTCTTTTATAAAATAAAAAGGGCAGTACGCAAGCGTACTGCCTGTTTGTCCGAAATTCAACGAGAGAAATCAGATAGCTCTTACAACTTTTCCGCTTCTCAAGCAACGGGAGCAAACGTGGATTGTCTTGGGAGAACCGTTAACAACAGCCTTTACAGTTTTGATGTTGGGCTTCCAAGCACGATTTGATCTTCTGTGAGAGTGGCTTACCTTAATACCGAAAGTAACACCCTTACCGCATACATCACATTTAGCCATATCTATTTCCCTCCTTAGGAATACTTCAAAATACTTCATTTCATAACGCGCATAGG
>SVJW01000019.1 GCA_015068735.1 Oscillospiraceae bacterium | reverse complement strand
TCTTTAGGCGATTCGTTCGGTATAACCGCCGGTGCATCGACACCGGAGCATATAATTAAGGAGGTTTTAGAAACCATGGTAGAAGAAAAAAACACTAATATTCAAGGAAATGGAGAGCCCACATTTGCCGAGGCGTTTGAACAATCCCTCGTCACTTTAAATACAGGACAGGTTGTAAGCGGCACAATTATCAGCATTACTCCCACAGAAGTATATGTAGATCTCGGCTACAAGGCTGACGGTATCATCCCTGCGGACGAGCTTACAGATGATCCTTCTGTAAACCCCGCTGATGTTGTTAAGGTTGGCGACGAAGTAGAAGTTTTCGTTGTAAGAGTTAACGACGGTGAAGGCTATGTTAAGCTTTCAAAGAAGAAGATTGATGCTATCAAGGGTTGGCAGACAATCGAAAAGGCTTACGAATCCGGTGAAATCCTCACAGGTAAAATTGTTGAAAATGTTAACCGCGGTGTAATCGCTCTTGTTAACGGTTCAAGAATCTTTATTCCTGCATCAATGGCAAGCGAAAGATTTATGAAGGATCTTCAGCCCCTCGTTGGTACTGAAGCAAGCTTCAAAATTGTAAATATCCGTGAAGACAGACGCGGCAAGAAAGCAATCGGTTCTATCAAGGTTGTTGCTCAGGCAGAACGCGCTGAAAAGGTAGCTGCATTTATGGCAGATGTTGAAGAGGGTAAGGTTTACACAGGTACTGTTAAGACTCTTACAGACTTCGGTGCGTTCGTTGATCTCGGTGGCGTAGACGGTCTTATCCCGATTTCTCAGCTCAGCTGGCAGAGAATCAAGCATCCTTCCGAAGTTGTTAAGGTTGGTGACGTTGTTGAAGTTACTATCCTCAAGGTTGACAAGGAAGCTCAGAAGATTTCTCTCGGTTACAAGAAGACAGAGGACAATCCTTGGGAAATTGCAAAGAGAACATTTAACGAAGGCGACGTTGTAAACGTTAAGGTTGTTCGTCTTGTTCCCTTTGGTGCATTCGTTGAACTTATCCCCGGAATTGACGGTCTTGTACACATTTCTCAGATTGCTAACAAGAGAATCGGCAAGCCCGAAGATGTTCTTACAGTAGGCGAAATGGTAGATGCTAAGATTACTGAAATCAAGTGGGATGAAAAGAAGATTGGTCTTTCCATCCGTGAACTTCTTGCTCCCGAAGCTCCCGCAGTAGAAGAAGCTCCCGCAGTAGAAGAAGCTCCTGTAGAGGAAGTAGCAGAGGAAGCAGTTGAAGAAGCTCCCGAAGCAACAGAAGAATAATCCGTAAAAGAAAAGGCTTTGACAAATGTCAAAGCCTTTTTTTCGTATAATAAAATTTATTTAAAAATACTATTGACAATTATATTCTACGATGGTAGAATATAATAAACTACAGATGTAGAATGTAAACAGGAGGTATGAATATGAAAAATATAACTATTGGAGAAGCAGAATTGGAAATTATGAAAGTTATCTGGAAAGCAAAGGAACCTGTAACTTCACTCGATATTGGAAAAGAAGTTGAAGATAAAGGATGGAAAAAGACCACAATTGCCACTTTCCTTACAAGACTTGTGGAAAAAGGGGCTCTTTCTTCAGATAAACAGGGGAAACTATATTACTATACACCTTTAATTTCAGAAAAGGAATACAGAAAGTCACAGACGAAAAACCTTATTAAAACCCTATATAATGGCTCGGTCAGGGATTTTGCAGTAGCGTTTTTTGAAGAACAAAAATTATCAGATAATGACATACAGGAGCTTAGAGCTATCTTTGAAGATAAGGGGGAGTAATCAATGGTACAAATCTTTACCGCTTTTCTTCTGATTTCGCTGATTGGTACGGCTCTTGCATTTATATTGGCTTTATTAAGACCCTTAACAAAGAAAGTCTTTTCGGCTGGTTGGCATTATTATATGTGGCTTATTGTACTTTTGACAATGGTATTGCCTTTAAAGTTTAACCTTCCTAAAACACCGGCAGAAACACAACCTGTCCCAAATACAACAATAATCACAAATAATTATACTGAAAATATTGAGATTCCTGTAATAACAGAAATACAGCCTGAGCAGATTATAGAAGAACAACCTGTGAAAGCTGATAAAACACCTGCAATTCAGAATATAAAAAGTTTTCTGAGTGATAAAGTTCTTATATTTTCAACTGTTTGGTTAATTGGTGCAGTTTTGCTGTTTTTAATAAAGATAGTAAGTTATTTAATATTTCTGATTAAGATACATAAACAGTCAACTGTTATATCCTGCCCTGAAGTAAAGGCGTATACAAACAGAAAAGTAAAAACAAGAGTAAGTGACACAATCTGTTCACCGCTTATGATAGGAATAATAAGACCTACTCTTTTATTGCCCGAAAGAGAAATTACTCCTGAACAATTGCAAAATGTTTTAGCTCATGAAGTAACACATCTCAGGAGAAATGATATTCTGTATAAATGGTTTGTCAGTGTAGTAAAATGTATTCATTGGTTTAATCCTGCAATTTATTTTGTTAGTAGGCAAATCAACATCGATTGTGAGATTTCATGTGATTTAGCAGTAGTAAAGAAAATGAATGCGGAACAAGAAAAGGGGTATATGGAAACTATATTATCACTTTTAGCATGCAATAATTCAAAGGCTATTCCTCTGACAACAGGAATGACAGGAAATAAAAAAACATTGAAAAGGAGGTTTATTATGATTAAAAGAAGAAAGAACATCGGCAAAGCAACACAGATTTTATCAACTATCTTAGCTGTAATCATTTTAACAACAACGGTATTTACAAGCGGTGTCCTGGCAACAGAAATACTAAAAAAGAATAATTTGGAAAATATACCTAATATAGAAGTAAGACACAACGGCTTTCTTGTGAAATTAACAAATAAACCTTTTATTGAAAATAACACATTGTACTTACCGCTAAGAGAATTGCTTGAAAAAACAGGCCTTGCGGATGATGAAGGTAGTTATATCAAATGGGATAACGGGAAAATCGCACTATGCATTACTGAGGGTTACAATTTCCCGGAATATGATGATTCTGGTAACATAATAGGAAATAGGCCTGTAAATTTACAATACTATTACGGAATTGAAATAGGAAAAGCAGAGTATACACTAAACCCTTCAGGAACTTTACCTGAAGAAAGACACCATCTAAGTATGAGTAAGGAAATGACCAATGCTCCCATTTTGAGAGACAATGTAACATATATCCCGTATGAATATATTGATTATATGGTAAACAGAGTTATGCAGAATAACAAAATCATTGTCTGGGAAGATGTTAACCGTGTTACAGATGAAGAAATCAGTAATGCGGAAAATATGACTTATGAAGATATAAGAAATCTGCAAATATCTGTTGATAATGGCCATTTCCCTTGGCGATTAGATCCGTCAGAGGTTATAAAGACGTTTTTGCTTGGTAAAGGAATAAGTATTGATAACATACGAGTGCCGGAAAGTACAGCTACTACATTAACTTATACAGACGGTGATATTGAAATAGAATTATTCAAGCCCATAGATAAAACTAAAAGCGGTATATGGGTAGTGAAGTCGTTTAAAGGTGGTCGAGAAAGAAATATAAATAATATTCTTTTCTATGACACTACGCCATATGAGACAATGATAGAAATGCAAGAGAACGGTTGGTATATTCTTCCTACAAAAACTATCACCGTAGCATTTCCTGATATAGATTCTCCTATTTCTGTAACTGCATATTATACAGGAGAAGGTAAAAGTTTGATACAGAAACTTGCACAAATAACTGTACCAAAAGATTTTCAAACAATGTCAAAAGTACTCACTATGAAAATTCCATTTTCGCAAGAAGAAGTTTACGGACGCTTATGGTTTGAGCTTGAATACGAAAATGGTGAAAAAATCTCTACTGAAGATTTTAAAGTGTATAGACAAGCAATAGGAGACCCTCCTCTTGCTCCGACCAAAACCAATTAAAAGTTAAAAGGCTTTGACAGATGTCAAAGCCTTTTTTGTTTAGTTATTTAATCATCATATGTAAAATCTGCAATATACCATTTTCCGTCAACTTTTTCGCAAGTAAAAGTTGATGTTCCATAAGAAAGGGTAGTATAATTCCCTTCCTTTACAAATTCTTCTCCGTCTTCGCTCATATAATATTCTTCTTCGCTTACTTCTAAGGAAAATTGACCGTCTTCCTCAATCTTTTGTGCATTCTTCTCTTCGCGGACAAAGGTAGGTTTAGAAAAATGAGAATCTGAACGATCTGTAGCTCCTGCTCCTAAACTTAAAATCTCAACTTCAACTACTGCTCTATCTCTGTCGATCTTTATATCGAAATTCTTTGCATACTCTTGGAAGGCTTTAAAATCGTTTGCATCTCCGCCATATTCCTCATATTTTTCACGGAATGTTTTCATTCTTGTACCGCTTTCTTCAGGAGTAGCTCTCTCGCTTAACATTTTGTGGTATTCATTGCCTTCGCGGAAACACTCAGCCAGAGCTTGAAAATCGGCTTCAATAAGATTTTCAGAAAACTTACAAATGAGTTCTTCAATTTCCTGTGAAGCTGAATAGTTTGGATTTGAAGCAGTTTCTTTATTAGCACATCCGCAGATAAGTAAAAATACTGCACACATTAAGCATAAAACTTTTTTCATAATATTTCCTCCTGTTATTTATCTTTAATTATATAATAACATTCAGACATTAGAAAAGCAAGATATTTATAACACCAAATTTTCAGCCAATCTATCTGTTGCTTCTTTAATGTAGAAGTGCTGCTCGTCTAAAAGCAAAGGATCTTTCTTTAACAGTTTTTCCGCGGCAATACCGCTATGTTTAAGTACGGAGAAATCGTTTGCAAGGTCAGCAATTTTAAATCTTAACTCACCGTGTTGCCTTGTGCCGAAGAAATCACCCGGACCACGGAGTTTAAGGTCTGTTTCAGAAATTTTAAAGCCGTCATTACTCTGCGTCATAATCTTCATGCGTTCCTTGATTTCATCGGAGAATGATGCACAGAAAAGCACACAATAACTTTTTTCTTTTCCTCTGCCGACACGCCCACGGAGCTGATGAAGCTGACTAAGACCAAAACGTTCAGCGTTTTCTATAACCATCAGCGTTGCTTCCGGAACATTTACACCAACTTCAATAACTGTGGTGGAAACCAATATTTTAGTATTACCGCAGATGAAGTCATTCATTGCGGCTTCCTTGTCCTTGGCTTTCATTTTCCCATGAACAATTCCTGTAGGAATGTCAGGAAAGATTTTTTGTGAAAGCTCTGCATAATGTTCCTCTGCTGATTTCAGCTCTACGGTCTCGGATTCTTCGACTGCGGGGCAAACTATATATGCACGGTTTCCTTTTTCAATTTCCTTTCTTATGAAAGTATTTATTCTCTCGCGCATATTTTCGCCTACGCAGTAGGTATCAATTTTCTGCCTGCCGGGAGGAAGCTCATCAATTACGGAAATGTCCATATCACCGTATACAATCAGTGCCAGAGTACGGGGAATAGGTGTGGCTGTCATAACAAGAGTGTGTACGGAATGCCCTTTTTCACTAAGTTGCATTCTCTGGCGTACACCGAAACGGTGTTGCTCATCTGTTATTGCAAGTGCTAATGACTTAAATTCCACTTTATCGGTAATGAGTGCATGAGTTCCGAATGCAATATCTATTTCGCCATTTTGAAGCTTTTCGTATATTTCCCGTTTGTTTTTTGCAGTTGTGCTGCCTGTAAGAAGAGCACTTCTTATTCCGAATTTTTCAAGAAGAGGGGAAAGGTCGTTATAATGCTGACGTGCAAGGACTTCCGTGGGCGCCATCATTGCTGACTGATAGCCGTTCTGTACACAAATATATATAGCAATTGCTGCAATAATGGTTTTACCGCTACCAACATCACCCTGTACAAGCCTGTTCATAACACCGCCTGATGATAAATCGTGCATAATTTCCTCTGTAACGGCTTTTTGCGCGTCTGTCAAAGTGAAAGGTAGGGAAGAAAGAAAATCGGCTATATCAGTCTTTAAAAACGGAATACCGCTTATCTTTTTAGTTCTTGCTTTCATTTTACGAAGAGATGTCTGCAGAAGAAAGAACTCTTCAAATACAAGTCGTTTTTTAGCTATTTCAAGAGATGCAGAATCCTTAGGAAAGTGTATGTTTTTTATTGCGAAATCTATGCCGCATAAGGAATACTCTTTTAATAAGTCACCGGGTATAACCTCACGAAAATATTTCTGATATGTTCTGTATGCATCTGCAATACTTTTTCTGAGAAATTTCTGTGAAATACCGCTTGTAAGGGGATAAACAGGAACAATGCACTTTGTACATTGCGACTGTGATGAAATCTCAAATTCAGGAGAAAGAATTTCACGGGTGTTTCCACGAATGTTGATTTTTCCGTAAAAAGAATATTCGTATCCCTTTTTTAAATAGTTCTTTATGTATTTGTTGTTAAAGAATATGCAGGTAGCAATACCCGTATCGTCACGAATCTGTGCTTTGTAGTAGGTTAATCCTTTTCTTACATAATGTTCACTTACCGGCGTTACAACAATACCGTTTACGCAGGCGTTGGTGTCGTGTTCCAAATCAAAGATTTTAGTAACCTTGCTTCTGTCCTCAAAACGGATGGGGAAGTAGGTAAGTAAGTCCCAAACAGTAAAAACGCCAAGGCGAAGCAATTGCTTCGCCTTGGCATCACCTATACCTTTTAATAATCTGATATCTGTTTTTTGCGGATCAATCACAAAACATCACCCTTAAGTCAATGACTTATTCAACTGCTACAATATAGTAGTAAACACTCTGTCCACCGTTTGCAACTAAAATGTCCGCATCGGGGAAACTTTCTTCAATTGCGTCGGCAATTGCCTGAGCAGTTTCTTCAGTTTCGCCCTCTCCAAAATAGAGGGTAATAATCTCGCTGTCCTCATCGGCGATTTCTTTTACAAGTTCGATTGTAGCGGTGGCAAGATCCTTATCATCAGATACGATATGACCACCTGAAACACCGATATAATCGCCCTCGTGAATTTCAATACCGTCCATTTCGGTATCTTTTACAGCGTAGGTAACATTGCCGCTTGTGACATTGGAAAGTGCATCTGTCATATTTTCAGCATTTTCTTCAGGGCTTGCAGTGGGACTGAATTCCATCATTGCGCATATTCCCTGAGGAATTGTTTTTGATTCAATAACAATAGCGTTGCATTCAGCAATTTCTGCCGCCTGCTGTGCCGCAAGAACAATGTTTTTGTTGTTGGGAAGAATAAACACATTGTCGGCATTTGCTTCTTCGATAGCATTTAAAATATCTTCCGTACTGGGATTCATTGTCTGTCCGCCGTGGATGATATTTGTAACACCAAGTTCAGTAAAAATGGATATAAGCCCGTCTCCATTGGCAACTGAAACAACTGCCGTTTCTCTGTGCTCTGCCAACGGTTTTGCTTCTTCTTTTGCAGAAGCTCCGTTTAAAATATCGGTATGCTGTTCACGCATATTTTCTATTTTTATATTAACCATTTCGCCAAGCTTCACAGCCTGCTCCAATACATAACCGGGATGATTGGTGTGAATATGCACCTTTACAATATCATCCTCGTCAATTACTATCATGCAGTCGCCCTTAGGCTCGATAGCGGCACGCATTTTATCAGCAGATTTTTTTGCATCGTATTTATTTATGATAAACTCCGTACAGTATGCAAATTTAATATCTTCTGTATTGATGCTGCTTTGTGCAGGTTTATTTACAGAAGATGCAAAAGAACTGTCAGCAAGGGAGATGCCCTCTCCATTTACAGCTGCAAGGAAACCCTCGAAAATGAACAGCAATCCCTGACCACCGGCATCTACAACGCCTGCCTGTTTAAGTTGAGGAAGCATTTCCTGCGTTTGCTTAAGTGCATCCGCCATACCAAGACAAACTTTCTCCAAAAGTTCAAAAGCGTCTTCACCGTCATACGCTTCAGCAGTTTCTGCCCCTGCACGAATTACTGTAAGAATAGTTCCCTCTGTAGGTTTCATTACCGCACGATATGCAGTATCACAACCGCCACGAAGCGCTTTTTTGAGTTCTTCTGCGCAGATTCCGTCAGTACTTTCAATATTCTTTGAAATACCGCGGAAAATCTGTGAAAGAATAACACCGGAGTTACCGCGTGCACCACGCAGAGTTGCCTTTGCAACGGCATTTATAACTTCAGTGACATCGGTTATGTCCATACTTTCAACGCTTTTTGCAGCATTGATAAAAGTGAGGGACATATTTGTTCCGGTATCACCGTCAGGAACAGGGAACACATTAAGCGCATCAACCAACTCGCGGTTATTGCTTAAGTTGTTGGCGCCGGAAATTATCATTTTTGATAAAAGCGACGCATCTATAATTTTAGTCATAACCATCCTCCATCAGCTCAAGCGTTAGTAACACGAATGCTTTCTACGAAGATATTAACGGCTTTAACATCCATACCGATAAATTCTGACAAGCGGTATTTAACACCGTGCATAATGCTTTCACATATAGCATTGATGTTCACACCATACTGAACTACTATATGCATATCAACGGTGATCTCATTATCTTCAATTGTAACTTTAATTCCTTTTGCGAGATTGGAAGGTTTGAGCAAACTTACAATACCGTCTTTAGGACTTCTTATCGCCATACCGACAACTCCGTAACAGCTTGTCGCTATTCTTCCTGCCGCATTGGCAATTACATTGTTTGATATAGCAATACTACCGTATTTGGTTTCTGATTTTGCTGCCATGTTATCTAACCTCCTTAGATTACTAACATATATTATACCTCAAATATGCCTGTTATGTCAATATTTCTGTTTCTTTATTAGCTGAATTTACAGTTTCGTCACTTGTGAAAAGAATTACTTGTCTTTTATGTTTAAGGTTTTCCAAAAGGTTTATTGCTCGCTCTTTTCTTTCATTGTCATACTGCAAAAACGGTTGATCAAGAAATATCGGGCAGATTGTATCTCCGTAAAGCATATCGGTCAGCGCAAGTCTTACCGATAAATAAAGCTGATCCACCGTACCGCCGGAGAAAAATCCGCTTTCACGGGGAAGGTCGGTCTCAATCATAACCCCAAATTCTCTGTCACAGAAAATCCGTGAATATTTACCACCGGAAATATAGCTGAAATACTCAGAAGCTGTCCTGTTTAATGCAGGAGTAAAATTTTTTTGCATATTTTCACGGGCATTGCTAAGTGCTTCCATAGCTATAGTAACAGTATGAAGCTTTGCTTCAAGTTTCTGCTTTTTTTGAAGAAGAGTATCTGTGTCTGTTTCTTTCCCGGAAAGAGAAATTAAAAGTGATTCTTTTCTGATTTTAAGGTTTTCCAACTTTTTTTTCGCTTCAAAAAGAGAACTTGAAACCGCCTCTTTTTCTTTATTATTTGTCTCTTGATTCTTCATAAGTTTTTGAAGCTCTGCCTCAGTATTTGCCGGATTATTGTTTGCAATAGGCTTTCTTTTTATAAATCCTGCTATGAAAAAAACTAATGAAAGGGGAAGAAGCAGATAAGAATAGTTGAAGCCAAGCAGCATCGTAATTGCAAAAAATATCAGGCACAAAATTCCTGCCCAATAAAACAAAGAAATTTCTTTCTGTGAAGATTTCTTATGCATTTCTTCAAGTCTTCCCTGAAGACGGGCTATTTCAATAGTACAATCTTCGTTTTTTAAAAAGTTTTCTTTCTTTGTAAGCCCGGAAACTTCCTTTTCTGTTTGGTCAATCAGTGTATTAACTGATTGTAGTTCTGCTTTTAAACTGCTTTTTGCAAGTTGCATTTTTTTGGCTTCTGCAATTCTGGATGTAACACTTGCAAGTTCTCCACCCTGACCTCGCTGAGGCTGAATTTCGCGGCGAATTCCCTCCAGAATTTTTTGTGCTTTTTCATAATTTAATGTTTCATCGCCACTTGAGGAAATGTTTGAAAGCTTTTTTATGATTTCCTCATTGTTTCCCTCAAATGCCGAGGAGAGCTGCCTAATGCAAAGGGTTTTAAAGAAAGTATCATGACCCACTCCTATTATTTCTTCAGGAGTTTTGGAATATTCTTCACCTGTATCCGCATCGTACACACGCAGAATATCGTATTTTTTAGCATTTCCTGCTTTTCTGTAAATGCAGATGTTTTTTCCATCATCTGTAACAACGGTTATTTTTCCCTCGCACACACCACCGCTCCACGGAGTATATTTTTCGCGCAGGGAAAGAGTTTTTCCTCTGTTATCACCAAAACCGTAGAACATTGAGTATATGAAGTTTATGATTGTGCTTTTTCCGCTCTCATTATTTCCAAAAATCACATTGAGACCGTCGGAAAATTCAATGGTTTTATTTGAAAATTTTCCGAAAGATACAATTTCAATCTTTTTAATAATCATACATCCACCTCCATTGAGGGGATTTTTCCCGTAAGAGCATCAAGTCCGGCTTTGCCGCACAGGATAAATTCTTCCTCGCTAACGGTAAGCTTTCTCACTTCTCTCAGAAATTCGCCGCGCAGACTTTCTTCTTTTTCAATAGCGTCAAAATCATATGAAATAGAAGTTTCGTCGAAAAGCTCTACATAAAAACAACAAGGCTCAAGCTCGTTTTGTAAAAAATCGGTATTAAGTTCGTCGGAAGTTTCGCCAACCAGCGTGATTTTATATAAATCTTCGCTATTTATAATGTTTTTAATTCCCTGCAGAATTTTTTCTGTATCTTCACCGCTTACGTCATAAGAGATATTGCGATAATGTCTTTTTGAAAGGGGAATGGGGGAAAGATTAGTCTCGTCTTCGGTAATTTCTGCATAAATAAAACCGGTAAAACCGTCATCATCAAATCCTGTCGGATCAAGTGCACCGCTGTAAGCGCATTTCACATTGCCTGACTGAAAAATCTCTTCTTTATGAATATGTCCCATTGCTGTATAATTTATGGGAAGGGATGAAAGCAAATCTTTATTTATCTGATTATAGTCCCCTGAAGAATTAAAATCTCCGTGAAGACAGAGTATATTTATTCTGCTTTTATCAGGAGAAATATCCGTAAATGAGGCTTCAGTAAATGCACTGCTGTAGGACTTCCCGTATATAACTGTATTTTTTTCGGGAATATCAAAATGGTAATCAAAACAGGGGAAAATATGTACATTATCGGAAAAATAATTTCCTTTAGAAAAAGGAGAGTCCGAACACATATAATCGTGATTTCCCGTGATAATAAAAACAGGAACAGGGGAAAGAGAGGAAAGAGCTTTTCTCACAAATTCCGCATCCCTTTTTGAGGGCGTTGGAGAATCAAATAAGTCGCCGCATATAAGTAATGCGTCGACTGATTTTTCTTTGCAATAAATTATCGTATTTAAAAAAGTATTTCTTTGCTCCTCTGCTCGCAAAGATGCAAGGTGTGAGGGAAGCCTTCCGAAAGATGCACCGATATGTATATCTGCACAATGAACTATTTTGAGCATCATAAGACTATTCCTTTCAAAAAAACATTGAAACAACCTGTTTGTTATGGTAAAATACTACTGTCCTTTTTTTGCTACTAATCGGCATATGGGAAATCCCATCTGAGAGAAACGTTCTTCATACTCTGTCATAATATTTCCCTCAAAATCACTGTTATGCAAGTCGAAAGTTACTTCCGATAGACTAAAACCGTTTTCGGGAAAACTTTCAAGGGAAAAATCGAAAAGTTCACGGTTATCGGTTTTGAAACAGATTTCGCCGTCATCTTTAAGTATTCTCTTATAAATCTCTAAAAATCCGCCGTGGGTAAGTCTGCGTTTTGCATAACCTTTCTTTGGCCACGGATCGCTGAAATTAAGGTATATTCTGTCTACTGATTTGTCGGGGAATGATTCTGCGAGAATCTGGAAATTTCCGCGCATAAACCTTAAATTGGTAACTTCAGCATCTACAGCTTTCTCCATTGCGAGAACCATAACATTGGATACCTTTTCAACAGCGATGTAGCGGATATCGGGATTTCTTTTTGCAGTTTCAGCAATGAAACGTCCTTTGCCGCATCCTATTTCAATATGTAAAGGACCGCTACCCGAAAACTCACGGGCAGCGTCATTAAAATTTTCAAGCATAATATTTTCGCAAGCCTTGATTCTGTCATCAAGGTGACTGCGTGTTCTCATTCTCATAGTGTACAGTCCTTTCTTTTGTTACTTAGACTTTGCGTAGACCTTGTCCTTTCCGCAAAGCTTACCGTAAAATTCAACTATTTTGAATTTGATTTCAAAGGGTGTCGAACCTTTTTTCGATTTTGATGTGATTATATCATAACTTTCTTTATCCAGAGAGGATTTCAGCTTTTCTTCAGCATATGCAGTATCGGTTGTACCGTCAACAAAACAAAGGGGAGGGAACATTACACACCACCAATTTTTGCCCTCTGCTTTGCCTATTTTAACACGAACAGCGTCATAGTTTCCGGCAGGAAGGCGGAGGTTGTTATACTCCTTGGTAGGAAATTTGAAATTTCCGTATTCTACCTGAACTTTGTAATCATATCCGTTTTCTGCAATCACTTTTTCTGCAATTGCTCTATACTCATCAAGTTTAGATTGAACATCTTCTTTTTTAGTGAAGTTATTCTGACTATGCTCAATTATTGCATCACGCACTTTAAGTTTCAGCTCCTGGTCTTCCTTGCTATCGCTGTTTGCCAGAACGTGAAGCCTTACAATATTCTGCGACAAGTTAGAATTTACGCTTGTTGAATAACCGATTAACAGAAACATCATAAAAACAGTTATAATAAGAAAAGTTAAAAATCTTTTCACAAAGCAACACCTCATATATAAGTGTTGCCACAATGCCAAAATTTATACAGGAGTACAAATATATACTGTTTTGTATTTTCCCCACAATTCTTTTTTAGCATTTTTAGCGTCTTCGTAGTTTTTAAATATACCGAAAACAGTAGGACCGCTTCCGCTCATTTGTGAACGTATTGCACCTAAATTTACAAGCTCATCCTTAACTTTTTCAAGGATGGGATGCTCGGAAAGGCTTACTTCCTCCAATACATTACCCATAGCACTTGTAATCATCTCCATATCAGAGGCATGAAGTCCATCAATAAGTTTCTTTGTGTCAGGTCTTCTGTAGTCAGAGTAAGAATCTATTTTTTCATAGACTGCTTTTGTGCTTATTGAAAAAGAAGGTTTCACCAAAACAATACTGCATTTGGGAAATTTGGGGAGAGAAGAAAGTTTTTCACCTATACCCTCGGCGAGTCTTGTTCCTCCAAGAATACAGTAAGGAACATCAGCACCGAGCTTTACTCCTATTTTGCAAAGCTCTTTAAGAGAAAGTCCCGTTCCAAAAAGCTTGTTCATTGCTTTAAGAACAGCAGAGGCGTTACTGCTTCCGCCTGCAAGTCCGGCGCCTACAGGAATTCTTTTTGATATATCAATATTTACACCTGCCTTAATGCCTGTGTATTCAAAGAATTCTTCAGCAGCTCTGTACGCAATATTATTGTTGTCAATAGGCAGATACGGGAGATTTGTGGAAAGCTCAATTCCGCTTTTCAGTTTTGTCACGGTTACAAGATCAAAAACAGATACAGTCTGCATAACCATCTGTACCTCATGATAGCCGTTTTCAAGTTTCCCCAAAACATCTAATGAAAGATTGATTTTGGCATATGCTCTGTTTACTACTTTTTTCATTCTGTAAATACCTCTCGTTTTCTGAGATTATATATAATATTATTATACTTTATATTTCAATTAAAAGCAATAATTTTTAAGGAGAGATTATTATGTTTTACTTAGGTTGTCACCTGTCAGCGTCAAAAGGATTTTTGCATATGGCAAAAGAGGCGGTATCTATTGGTGCAAATACTTTTCAGTTTTTTACAAGAAATCCCCGTGGCTTTGCGGCGAAGGATATTGACGAAAAGGATATAGCTGCGTTTTTGGAATATACAGAGGAGAACGGTTTCGGAAAAATCCTTGCTCACGCACCTTATACCCTTAATCCGTCGTCTGCAGATGAAAAAGTAAGAGATCTTGCGCTGAGAATTATGCAGGACGATATGCTTCGTATGGAATATGTTCCGGGAAACCTTTATAATTTCCATCCGGGAAGCCATGTTGGACAGGGAGCAGAAAAGGGAATAGAACTTACCGCAGAACTTTTAAATACTATTCTTACTCCTGAGCAGTCCACAATCGTTCTTCTTGAAACCATGTCCGGTAAAGGAAGCGAAATCGGAAGAAGTTTTGAGGAATTAAGAGAAATTATTGACAAAACAAATCTTTCCGAAAAAGTAGGTGTATGCCTTGATACCTGCCATGTATACGATGCAGGATATGATATAGTAGGAAACCTTGACGGAGTGCTTGATGAATTTGACCGCATTATCGGTCTTGATAAGCTTTATGCAATTCATATGAACGACTCTAAAAATCCCTTTGAAAGTCATAAGGACAGACATGAGAAAATCGGTGACGGATCAATAGGTTTAGAGGCAATGAAGAATATTATAAATAATCCAAGACTTAAACATCTTCCCGTGTTTTTGGAAACTCCCAACGAGCTTGACGGCTATAAGGCAGAAATCGAACTTTTAAGAGAAAACAGAGAGGGGTAACAAAAATGCACATTTACGACACATTTATAAAAGGAGCCGGATACAGTGCTTTTGCATACGCACTTACAAGGGGGAACTCTTTGATATGTGAATCGTCGCATTTGTGTGATCCTCACTTTTACGGAGCTCTACGGGGTTTTTCAGTAGAAGAAAGAGAACCTCAAAGTGCTTTGGCAAAGGAGTTTTATATTCTTTGTAAGGAACAGGAGATTTTGAAAGACGGCAAACTTAACGTAGCGGCATTGGAAAGCGTATGGTGCTATTACCTTAAAAACAAAGAATATAATCTTCTTCTGAATACCGAATGTATAGAAATAAAACCCGAAAACGGACTTTTTAAAATACTCATCAGTACAAACAGCGGCTTGGAAGAAGTTTATGCAAAAAACATTTTTGACACAACAGCCCTATCATCCGACAAAAAATATTTAGCCGTACTAAGTACCCCGGTAAATGAAGAAATTCTGCGTTCTTCTTTTGAAGGTTGTGTCTACGACAATGCCTTTTATGAGAATCGTATGATTATATACATACCGACTGAAACAGATGATATTAATGATGCTAAAGTTTCTGTCTGTGACAAATGGAAAGAAAATATAAACAATTCACAAATTATCTCAATTGCACCATGTTTTGCAGAACTATACTGCAATGGATTTATCTTTGAAAAAGACCATTACTTAAAAGCAAGTGAAGGTATATTTACATCTCCATTTGATGCACTTGAATTTGGTACTCAGTGCGGAGGTGACTGCATTGATTAAACTCTGCTATCTGGAAAAGAATACTGTAAAATCTGAGCTTTGCGAGAATATAGATTTTGATATTAGTTGTGATATTCTCTGCGTCGGACTTGGAACTGCAGGAGTGTTTTGTGCACTCTCTGCTGCGAGAGAAGGAGCAAAGGTTGTTGGCGTTGAGAAAAGCAACTTTCTTGGGGGAACTCATACCGCGGGAAATGTATGTAAATACTACTACGGTTTTGAAGATGGCACATTTCAGGATATTGATAAAGCCACCTTGGAGGATGATATATTTCTCATTAAAGAACATGGTTACGAGTCAAAGCATATACAATACATAAAAAAATTTAGAGAGTACGGTGCCGACATTCGGTTCAGAAGCTTTCCTACGGGGTTGTATTTGGAAGAAAGTAGAGCTATAGGTGTCAGAATCTTTGATGGAGGTAAGACTGTAAATATCCGCGCAAAGAAGCTTATTGACGGAACCGGTGACGGACATCTTATAAGAATGGCCGGCGTAAAAACCTTTATGGGAAGAAATAACGATGGTAATGTAGCTCCGTTTACAGTAAGGACGCAGTTTATAGAAGACGGACAATACCATTCAATAAATGCTGATAGTGGCTTTGTAAATCAGTACGAGCCTTACGAATATTCAAAGAAAATAGTATATGCACACGCAAACGCACTTAAATATACTCAAAATTGTGAATTTCTTGGAGTTGCTTCAATGCCTGGTGTGAGAGAAGGAATAAGCTTCGAGGGAGAAGAAACTCTTTGTATGGAAGATATTGTATTTCAAAAAAACGTTGAAAAACCGCTTTTCTATGCATATTCAGATTTTGACCGACACGGAAAAAGTACTGCACTTGACGATGAAATATTCCAGAATTGGTCGTTTATAAGTAACCTTAGTACCGTTACAGCAAGAATAGCAGTTCCAATGGGTGTCATTGTACCTCGCGGAATTTCCTCCCTTGTAACTGTCGGCAGATGTCTCTCTGGAGACACTTACTCAAGAAGTGCTGTAAGAATGATAAGAGATATGTCGAGAATGGGTGAATGCGTTGGTATCATTTGTGCAATGGCGGCTAAAGAAAATATAGAAATCAATGAGGTCGATTACGGAAAATATATTGAAACCGCAAAGAAATACGGGTGTTTTTCGGGAGATAAAGAAAAAACTTTCGGATTTGACTATCCGGGAAAAAGGCTTCCTTACAAGCCGGTTGAATTTGACTTTTATAAAAATGCTCACCTTTTAAAAACCGAAACTCCGGGAATTGCAATCTGGTCAGCATATATAGAGGACGGGGTTTTAGACTTCCTTTTTGAAGAAATGTCAAATGCAAGTGATGCGTTATATCGGAATAACTGTGCAATTGCGTTAGGACTGAAAGGAGACAAACGTGCCTTATCAGTTCTCCGTGATATGGTTAAAAACCGTAACAATTTTTATTTTAAAGACTGCCGCAGAACCAACGGATTTCCTTCTGCGATAGCAATGTGCCTTTTGGGAAGAATCGGTGAGGTAAGTGATATACAACTGCTTTCGGAAATTATCTTTGATAATAACGAGCCGAAAAAGGAAATTTATCAGAATATTAAGCCTGATATTCTCTTTTGCAATGATGAAAATATAAATTTCTTATATTTTACATTCTTTACATATGCGTCGGCGGCACTTTTGAAAATATATAAAAGGTATAATTTATCAACAAAAGACTTGCACGGAAAATTCCTTGAACTTTATAAGGGCGGAGAGGTTATAAAAGCAATTACAAACGAAGCCCCGGATAAACCGAATCACATAGAAATCAGTAATTTCTTTAAGTATATTTTAGCTGAAACGAAATAAAAGGAGGTGTAAAAAACTTGAGTTTTTTACACCTCCTTTTTACATCCCTTTTTATATCTTTATGTTTACCCACTTTCCTTGCTTAAATCTTATTCTTCCGAAAAGATATCTCACAACCTGATCTCCCAATATTCCCATCCAGACCCCTATAAGCCCAAGTCTGAGAGTATAACAGCATACATATGCAATAATTGTGCGCAGTACTGCTACGCTGAATGCTGCTGTAAAAGCGGTATAGCGGGTGTCACCTGCACCGCGGAGAGAACCTGTGTAGATGCATTGCGGAATCTGAAAAACAACAATGGCTATTGCGAAATACATAACTTTGATACCTATGTCGATAATTGCTTTTTCTTTGAAGAATAATCCCAGAAACCATCTTGAGCCCAGAAAATAAATAATACTCAGCGTGATTGCTATCGTCAAACCGATTCTTTGACTGGTACGGCCGTATGCTTTTGCTTTTTCGGGATTCTTCTCTCCCAAACTTCTTCCGATAAGTGCAACAGATGCCGCCTGAAGACCGTCGCCAAAGGAAAAGGAAAGACTCATCAGATGCATACAAACCTGATGCGCAGCCATTGAATTATCGCCCTGCTTAGCCGCCATTACAGCAGTTGCCATAAAGCCGACTCTCATAAGAAGTTGTTCTAAAAATACGCTGTATCCAACATGGATAATGCTTTTAAGAGACTCTAATTTAGGGCGTATTTTATTTTTGATAATATACGGAATACTGATAAAGCAATCTTTCTTAAAAATAGATAAAATGCTCATTATACAAGCTACAAAACTACCGAAAACAGTTGCAATAGCCGCACCTCTTATTCCGAGGGCAGGAAAACCGAATTTTCCGCCTATTAAAAGGTAGTTACCGATAATATTGACCGTGTTCGAGGTAATGTTTGTCCTCATTGTAATTTTGGTGTTGCCGGCACCACGTTGCATTGAGTTGATACCAATCTGAATACAGTTAAATATCATACAACTCATTATTATTTTGTAGTAAGTTACTGCATCATTGTGTGTGTTCTGGGAAGATCCGCACCATCTAATGATGGGGGAGGCAAACAAGGTAAAAAGTACACCGAAAACGGCAGCAAGCGACACTATCAGAATAAGAGCCGTGTAAAGAATAGAGTTTGCATCATCTTTACGCTTTTCACCGAATCGTCTTGCAACCAATGCTGAAACCGATACAGATATTGCCATAAATATTGCAAGCCCTACAAACTTTGGTTGGTTTGTAAGTCCCACTGCGGCAACGGCATTGGACCCCAAGGAACTTACCATAAGTGAGTCCACAAGTCCTGCAAATGCCACGAAAAATGATTCAACTATGGCAGGTATTGCAATTTTAAGAACTGCTTTTGTCGTTTGATTGTTTTTTAACATTTTAAAGAGCCTTCTTTCTGCAAATTAGATTGTAGCATTTAAAGAAAGGACTGTCAAATTTTTTCATGAATTCATTAAAAAACATTTCACTTTTTACAAATAGTATGTTATAATATATTCTGTATAAATTTGTACATCAATTATTGAGAGGAAAAACTATGCAGGAAAACATCAGAAACTTTTGTATAATTGCACATATAGATCATGGTAAAAGTACGCTTGCAGACCGTCTTCTGGAGTTAACAGGCAGTATTGAGAGCCGTGAAATGGAACAGCAATTGCTTGATAATATGGAGCTTGAGAGGGAGAGAGGTATCACGATCAAGGCTCGTGCAGTAAGGCTTAATTATAAGGCACAGGATGGCAAGGATTATATCCTTAACCTTATTGATACTCCCGGACACGTTGACTTTAACTATGAGGTATCCCGTTCGCTTGCAGCATGTGAGGGTGCTCTTTTGGTGGTTGATGCTTCACAGGGAATAGAGGCGCAGACCCTTGCCAATACCTATCTTGCACTTGACCATAATCTTGAAATACTTCCGGTAATAAATAAGATTGACCTTCCTTCTGCAAGACCCGATGATATTGTAAAGGAAATCGAGGATATTATAGGAATCCCTGCAGAAGATGCACCGAGAGTAAGTGCAAAAAATGGCATAAACATTGAAGAAATCCCTGAATATATAGTAAAGAACATCCCTGCACCTACAGGTGATGAAACAGCACCGCCCCGTGCACTTATATTTGACTCTTACTATGACTCCTACAAAGGTGTTATAGTATATGTCCGTGTGATGGAGGGTGAAATAAAACCCGGTATGCGTATCCGTTTTATGGCAACAGGCGGCGAGTTTGATGTTGTTGAAACGGGATACCTTAACCCCAAGGGAGTTATGCCTGCAAAATCCATAAAAGCAGGCGAGGTTGGATATATTGCCGCAAGTATCAAGACGGTTCGTGATACGCAGGTAGGCGATACAGTAACCGATGCCCAAAATCCTGCAAAGGAGCCTTTGGCAGGTTACAGAAGTGTAAACCCCATGGTATACTGCGGTATTTATCCTGCAGACGGTGCCAAGTACGGAGATCTTCGTGATGCTCTTGAAAAGCTTCAGCTTAACGACGCATCTCTTGCTTTTGAAGCAGAAACAAGTGCCGCACTTGGATTTGGTTTCCGTTGCGGTTTCTTGGGACTTTTGCATATGGAAATCATCCAGGAAAGATTAGAACGAGAATTTAACCTTGACCTTGTAACTACAGCACCCAGTGTTGTTTACAGAGTTATCAAAACCAGCGGAGAAGAAGTTTTTGTTTCTAACCCCACAAACCTTCCTGATCCTGCAGAAATTGATTATATGGAAGAGCCTTTTGTAAATGCTCACATCTATGTTCCTCAGGAATATGTAGGCGCAATTATGGAACTTTGCCAGGACAGACGCGGAAATTATGTAGGTATGACCTATCTTGATTCCGAGCGTGCTGACCTTCATTATAAGCTTCCCCTTAACGAAATAATTTATGACTTCTTTGATGCTATAAAGAGCCGTAGCCGTGGTTATGCATCTTTCGACTACGAAATGGACGAATATGTAAAGAGTGATCTTGTAAAACTTGACCTTCTCTTAAACGGCGAAGTTGTGGATGCTCTTAGTTTTATTGTTCATTCTACAAAGAGCTATGCTCGTGGAAGAAGAATAGCAGAGAAACTTAAGGAAACAATTCCGCGTCAGCTTTTTGAAGTTCCTATTCAGGCGGCAATCGGTGGTAAAATCATTGCCCGTGAAACCGTAAAAGCTATGCGTAAGGACGTTCTTGCAAAGTGTTACGGCGGTGATATTACCCGTAAGAAGAAACTTCTTGAAAAACAGAAGGAAGGTAAAAAGAGAATGAGACAGGTGGGAAGTGTCGAACTTCCACAGGAAGCATTTATGTCCGTTCTTAAACTTGACTGATATGATTTATATTCACATTCCGTTCTGCATTAGAAAATGTCTGTATTGTGATTTTTATTCCGTTACGGATAAGTCACTTTTTAGGGCATATACCGATGCACTTGTAAAGGAAATTGAAAGCATAAAAGGAACAGAGACCGACACCGTTTATATCGGTGGCGGTACTCCCACAGCAATAGAAGAATACCTTTTGGAGATTGTGGATGCTGTAAATAAAAATCTGTCTTTGTCTGAAAATTGTGAATTTACTGTTGAGGCAAATCCCGGTACGGTTGATGTAAAAATTCTTACAGAGCTTTATAAAAGAGGTGTCAACCGCATCAGTTTAGGAGCACAGTCCTTTAACGACAATGAGCTTCGTGCATTGGGCAGAATTCATAATGCGCAGGAAGTTTTTGAAAGTGTCGATGCAATAAAGAAAGCAGGCTTTACCAACTTCAGTATCGACCTGATGCTGGCAACACCTGAGCAGACTATGGAAAGTCTCAGGCATTCTCTTGACTGCATTGAAAAAATCAGTCCTACGCACGTTTCGGCATATTCACTTATTGTGGAAGAAGGGACACCTTTTTATGATATGGAGCTCAATCTTCCCGATGAAGATTCCGAAAGAGAGATGTATTATTATACTGAAGAAAGGCTTAAAGCTTTAGACCTTTACAGGTATGAAATCTCGAATTTTGCACGTCCGGGATTTGAAAGCCGTCATAACTGCGGTTATTGGCAGGATAAGGAGTATATAGGCATCGGTGCAGGTGCACATTCGTACTTTAAAGGTGCGCGTTACTCGAATGCTTCGGATGTTCAGCTTTATATATCGGGCAAGGGAAGAAAAGAAGACTACACCCCCATATCCGACGGGGAGCGGAAACTTGAACTTTTTATGCTTGGGCTTCGTATGACCGACGGTGTGAAATACAGCGGAGAATTTCCCGAAAGAGTAAATCCTCTTATAGAAAAAGGATTGCTCGAGTTATCGGGAGACAGACTTCGCCTGACAAAACGCGGAACGGATTGTGCCAATCTTGTGTTTATGGAGTTTTTGGATGATTAGTATAAGAGATTATGCCCTTTATCTTATCGAGTTTAAAGACAGAACGGAGAAAGAACTCCGTGATAAATTCAGGGAAAAGGGTTATGAAGAAAACAGCGTAGAAGACGAAATCGAGTTTTTAAAAAATTACGGTTACATTGATGATGTACGCTATGCGGAGCATTTTATCAATGATGCGATAAATCTTAAAAAGTGGGGAAAAATCAGAATTCGTACTGAGCTTTCAAGAAAAGGAATTGACCGCGAAATAATTTACAATGCCATTGAAGATGCTTTTGCAGAATTAGATGATGACCGCGTGCTTTCCCAGATGCAGATACGGTTTAAGAACTCCGATTTTTCCAATATAAAAGAAAGAACGAGAATTTTTAATTTCTTTATGCGCAGGGGCTTTTCTCCTGACGAAATTAAGGGAGCAATGAATAAAATGTGCTCTTTCGACGACATCATTTGCGATGAATGAAGGTGAAGAATTGACAACAAAAGTAGGATTTGTATCCTTGGGATGCAATAAAAATCTTTGTGATACCGAGAATATGATGGGGCTTTTAGCTGAAAACGGTTATGAGATAACCCCGTATCCCGATGAAGCGGATGCCATCTTGGTAAACACCTGCGGATTCATAGAAAGTGCCCAGCAGGAGTCTATTGATACAATAATTGAAATGGCTCAGTATAAAGAGCAAAACTGTAAGCTTTTGGTGGTATGCGGTTGCCTTGCACAGCGTTTTGCAGACGAAATTATGACAGCACTTCCCGAAATAGATGTAATCGTGGGAACAACTGCATTTGATGAGATTGGGAAAGCAATCAATGAAGGGCTTTCAGGGAAAAAGGCATCATATATTTACGATATAGATAAGGATGTACGGGAAAACTTACCCCGAATACGTACAACTCCCGAATATACGGCATATCTTAAAATTGCCGAGGGATGCGATAATAAATGTACTTACTGTGCAATTCCTTACATACGCGGAAAATACCGAAGTCGAAAAGAAGAGGACATTTTGGCAGAAGCACGCGCTCTTGCAGACGATGGTGTAAAAGAAATCATCGTAGTGGCACAGGATACAACCCGTTACGGAATTGATTTGTATGGTGAAAAAAGGATTTCGCATCTTCTTCACAAACTTTGTGAAATTGACGCAATAGAATGGGTGAGAATTCATTACTCATATCCTGAAGAGCTTGACGATGAGCTTATAAAAACAATCAAAAATGAAGATAAAATAGTAAAATACCTTGATATTCCCGTTCAGCACGGATCAAGCAGTGTGCTTAAAAGAATGGGAAGAAAAACCACCCGTGAAAAGATAGAAGCCTTAATTTTAAAATTAAGAGCTGAAATACCGGAAATAACTCTCAGAACAAGTATTATTGCCGGTTTCCCGGGAGAAACGGAAGAGGAATTTACAGAGCTTTTAGAATTTTTGGAAACAGCTCGGTTTGACCGTGTCGGTGTATTTGCCTATTCTCAGGAGGAGGGGACACCTGCGGCAAGGATGAAAGACCAACTGCCTGCAGAGGTTAAGGAAGCCCGACGCGATAAAGTAATGGAGCTTTGTCAGAAAATTTCGCTTTCCAGAAATCAATCAATGATTGGAAAAACCGTTACCGTTATAACGGAAGGGTTTGAAGATAACCTTTACTATGGAAGAAGCGGTGGAGAAAGTATAGAAATAGACCCGAAAATCTATTTTGGTGCACACAGAGACCTTTCTGCCGGAGATTTTGTAGAAGTAGTAATAAAGTCCGCCGATGAATACGACCTCTGCGGAGAAGAAATTGAAAGGACGGTTTGATTATGAATTTACCTAACAAACTTACAATGTCAAGACTTATTTTAGTACCTATCTTTATGGCTGTTATGCTTATGGGGCACTATATTCCTGCACTCGTAGTTTTCTGCGTGGCGGCAATTACAGATTTCTTTGACGGTTATTTGGCGAGAAAGAAAAACCTTGTTTCCTCTTTCGGTAAAATTATGGATCCTCTGGCAGATAAGCTCCTTGTATTCAGTGCTCTTGTATGCTTTATCCAGATGGATGTAGTATCCGTTTGGGCACCTATTATCATAATCGCACGCGAATTCTTTGTTACAAGTATGCGCGTTGTTGCCGTTTCCAAAGGTAAGGTTATCGCTGCATCCTGGTGGGGAAAGATAAAGACAAACGTTCAGCTTTTTGCTATCATCGGTGCAATGCTTATTCTCGGATTGGGTGATGTTGTTCCTAAGGGTGCATTAATAGCAGAAATCCTTATTTGGGTATCTGCAATATTTACGGTTGCGAGCTGGGTTGCTTACATTTTTGAAAACATCACAGTATTTAAAGACGAGAAATAAGGGGGAACTGCAGATGCAGTATCTGAGAGTAAGTGCCCTTATCAGCAAAGAGGCAATCAGACATAACTTTGAAAATATAAAGAAGCTTGTTCCCGACGGTGTAAAGGTAATGCCGGTAATTAAGGCTGACGGATACGGCCACGGCGCTGTGACCTTTGCTGAAGTATTGGAAAGTTCAGCAGATTATTTTGCAGTAGCAATTATCGAGGAAGCTTTAGAACTTCGTAAACACGGAGTAAAAATCCCGATAATGCTTTTAGGCTATACGGACCCCGTATATTTTAAAACTGCACTGGAAAATGATATAACAGTGACAATCCTTACTTATGAGGATGCACTTAAAATGTCCGAAACAGCCAAAACAATGGGAAAAACTGCAAAAATACATATTCCTGTAGATACAGGTATGTCGAGAATAGGCGTTTCTCCTGATGCGATTGGTGCAGATAAGGTTAAGGAAATAGCGTCTCTTGATTACATAACTGTTGAAGGTATTTTTACACATTTTGCAACATCCGATGAGGGAAATAAGGAATTTACAAAGCTTCAGGCACAAAGGTTTTCACAGTTTAAAACTCTTTTGATAGAGCGCGGTGTAGGGATAGAGATTTATCATTGTGCTAACAGCGGTGCAATTATGCAGCATAACGAGTTTTCCTTTGATATGATGCGCGCAGGAATAATTCTCTACGGACTTTACCCATCCGAAGAAGTGGATAAATCTGTGTTAGACCTTGTTCCTGTTATGGAACTTCATTCGCATATTGCTTACCTTAAAACCATTAAAAAAGGCGATACAGTAAGCTACGGAAGAACATTTACTGCCGATAAGGATATGAAAATTGCAACCATTCCCGTAGGTTATGCAGACGGCTATCCCAGACTCCTTTCAAATAAAGGAAGAGTAATTATAAATGGGAAATATGCTCCTATTGTGGGCAGAGTTTGCATGGATCAGTTTATGGTTGATGTAAGTCATATAGAAAATGTAAATGTCGGTGACCGTGTGATTCTGATGGGGCGTGACGGTGACCTTTTTGTAAGTGCCGATGAAATTGCGAAACTTACAGGCACAATTAACTACGAGGTTGTGTGCAACATCAGTAAACGCGTGCCGAGGGAAGTGGTATAATGAAAGCAAAAACAGTATTTGTATGTAAAGAATGCGGAAATGAATCCGCAAAGTGGATGGGAAAATGCCCGGGTTGCGGTACGTGGAACAGTATGATTGAAGAGGTTGTAGAAAAGACCTCAGAAGCGAAAATCCGCAAAAAAGTTTCCCCCGTCCTGATAAAAGAAGTTTCTACCGATGAGGGGGAGCGCTGCAGTGCAGGAAGTGATGAACTTGACCGTGTACTCGGTGGCGGAATAGTGAAAGGCTCTCTCGTTCTTTGCGGTGGTGAGCCGGGAATAGGTAAATCCACGCTTCTTCTTCAGGTGGCGAAATTTGCTTCCGAAAGCGGAACGGTTTTATATGTATCAGGCGAGGAATCCGACAAACAGATAAAACTCCGTGCTGAAAGGCTCGGAGCTGTATCGGACAATCTTTATGTACTTAATGAAACTGACCTTGAATCAATACTTTCGGCAATTGAGGTTATGAAGCCTTCTCTTATAATTGCCGATTCAATACAGACTCTGTATTCGAGTAATCTTACATCCGCCCCCGGTAGTGTTGGACAGGTGAGAGAGTGTACCCTTAAATTTATGGAGCTTGCTAAAAGTACGGGAACAACGGTGTTTATTGTAGGTCATGTTACTAAAGAGGGATCTATTGCAGGACCGAGAGTTCTTGAACATATGGTGGACTGCGTTCTCTATTTTGAGGGAGAAAGGCATCAGAGCTACCGCATAGTCCGTGCAGTCAAAAACCGTTTCGGCTCTACCAATGAAATCGGCGTTTTTGAAATGACTGATAAAGGATTAAAGGACGTTCCAAATCCGTCGCTTATGCTTCTTTCGGGCAGACCTGTTGATGCACCGGGATCAGCAATAGTGTGCTCGGTGGAGGGCACAAGACCTATCCTTGCAGAAATTCAGGCACTTATTTCTAAAAGCAGTTTTGCAATGCCGAGACGAATGGCAACAGGCGTTGATTTTAACAGAGTATCTCTGATTATGACCGTTCTTGAAAAAAGAATGGGACTTCATTTGGGAGATCAAGACGCATATGTAAATGTTACGGGTGGAATAAAGCTTGACGAATCGGCTACCGACCTTGCGATAGCTTGCGCCATTGCATCAAGCTTTCGCAATCAACCTCTTCCGTCGGATATGGCATTTTTCGGTGAAGTCGGATTGACAGGTGAAATAAGAACTGTAACTCAGGCGGCAAGGCGTATTGCCGAAATTCAGAAAATGGGCTTTAAACGTTGTATGCTTCCCTTTGATTGTCTTGGAAGTATCGATAAGGTAGAGGGAATAGAGCTTCTTGCGGTTCATTCTCTGGCTGATGCACTTCAGTACATAAAGGAGTAATCCATATGAGTAAAACAGTATTTATAACGGGAAGCTCCCGCGGAATAGGTGCAGCTACTGCAAAACTTTTTTATAATAACGGCTATAATGTTGTAATTAACTATAACAATAGCGAAAAAGAAGCCCTTGCACTTCAAAAAGAGCTTCCGGGATGCCTGCTTTTAAAAGGCGATGTTTCAAAAGAAAAAGATGTTTCCGAAATGATTGCAAAAACCGTCTCTCATTTTGGTAGCATTGATGTTCTTGTAAACAATGCAGGAATATCCGTGGTAAATCTTCTTACCGATACAACGCTGGAGGAATGGGAAAAGCTTTTCTCCATCAATGTGACAGGAACATTCCTTACAAGTAAATATGCCACAAAGGAAATGATTAAAAACCATAGTGGTAAAATCATCAATATAAGCTCTATTTGGGGTGTAAGCGGTGCATGTATGGAAAGTTGCTACAGTGCGTCAAAAGGCGCTGTGATTGCGTTTACAAAGGCATTGGCAAAGGAACTTGGACCATCGGGAATAACGGTAAATTGCGTTGCTCCGGGATTTATTGATACAGATATGAATAATGATGTGGAAGAAGCCGACAGAAAGGCTTTCTGTGACGAAACGCCGCTTGGCAGAATCGGAACTCCTGAAGAGGTTGCAAAGACAATCCTTTTCCTTGCTTCTGACAATGCCAGCTTTATAACAGGACAGATAATAGGTGTTGACGGTGGCGTAATTATATAAATAAAAAAGACTTGAAAACTTAGTTTTCAAGTCTTTTCTGTTATAACAAGAATTTTACCTTTTCAGGAAATGTTCTGTAATCGTCAATTTTAATACCTATAAAGTCCTCTTTAAAGACAGATTCATCATTCCCACCGGGACCGTAATCGTCACCGACATACACAACCTCATTGTGGCTTATTCCATTCTCTTTGCAGTACAAATCCAGCGCATACGCTTTGTTATAGGGCTTTGGCGCCATATCAAAGGATGAAGAACCACCGACAAATACCACATATTCTGAAAATGTATTTACAACATCATCGTAAATCTTTCTTCTTTTTACTCTGTTCGGGTCAAAACTGAGCTTATCCTCCTGCTTAGCTTTTGTGCCAAGAATAGGGAAGGTGATACAACCCGACGGGTGATACTCCACATTATCACCGGCAAATTCCGTAAAGCCGTATTTTTCACGAAGAGCGGTAACTTTCTTTTCGATTGTTTTCTTATCTATAGGTCGTGTTTCATCGCGTACAACGTCAATGTCGCAGGTGTCAGGATTGTATTTTGCATATTGCATCCCGTAATTCCCGATTATATCAATGGGAAAATCCATTTGATTGAATATTCTTCTGCACGTTCCGGCACCCACCATAAGAAGCTTGTACTTTTCGCTGAGCTTTTCTAAAACATCTCTGTTTTCGGGGGCAAGTTTTGTTTTGTGCTGTGTAAGTGTTCCGTCAAGGTCAAATGCAACTACTTTTATCATAACTATTTTTCCTCACAGATTAAAATATTTATAGGCGAGCCACAGTACTGTATAGCGGTCCTTCAGGTCCTTTGCATAAAAAATAGCATCGGTGATTTTTTCTTTGCCGTAGAGCTTTTCAAACTCACTGTAATCAAGACCGACACGCTCTATCATGGAAGTCATTTTCTCTTTTGTTGGTGCTTCTTTCAAAAGTTGTTTTATTTCTTCCCATTTGGAAATGATGTTTTCAATGTCATTATCCTCATACCAACCCAATTTTTCCTGAAGTGCGATTATTCCGTCGGCAGAGGTTGAATAAATCCTTTTGATTTCATTT
>SVJW01000018.1 GCA_015068735.1 Oscillospiraceae bacterium | reverse complement strand
TAGCCGTAAGAGAATCATCCATTCAAGGATTTGCAAATGTTTATTTTCGAAAATTTAAAATAGCAAGAATAAACATTAATGAAAAAAAGTTTGTTTTTAGAAGAGCGTATCTTATAGAAAATGACCCGAGAGACATAGAAAAAGTGTAAACTATGTGCTCGAACAAAATGTAAACCATGTCACTCTTGACAGGGAATCGGAACCCCCGCGTTTTTGGTACTTTTGGCTCCCAAAAGTACATAGCCCTCAACGGATCCCGTTGAATTACTTATGATAAGTTTCGTTGGCGTTTATCTTAAATGCACGATAAATTTGTTCTTCTAACATTAATCTTGCTATTCGGTGGGGGAATGTCATTTTGCTCATACTCATTTTAAGGTTTGCTCTTTGCTTTACTTCATCGGAAAGTCCAAGCGAGCCACCGATTATAAAATCAATTGTAGAGGACTGCATCTGAAAATCAGCGATTTTTTCTGCTAATTCCTCACTTGAAAGCTGTTTTCCCTCAATACACATTGCAACCACAATATCACTTTTACCGATTTTTTTAAGGATTTCTTCCCCCTCTTTTTTAAGGACAATCTGCTCTTCTGCAGGGGAGGCGTTGTCGGGAATACTTTTGTCAGGCAGGCAAATCACATTAAACGAACAAAAACGGCTGAGTCGTTTTTCAAATTCAGCCGTTGCTTTTACAAAATAATCTTCTTTAATTTTTCCTACACATATAATATTAACTGTCATCAGTCAACAAGCTCCTCGCTCATACAATATCGTTGTGCAATATGAAGTGCCACATCATCCCCGATTTTAAAACCTGTCGCCTCAATGCTGTTTGCTACGGTTTCATAGGCTTTTCGGGGGGTGTTATTGTCGGTACTGAGATGCCCGAGCATTATTTGACGAAGCTTTCCCTCACGCACCAACTTCGCACAGAGTGCACCGCATATTTTGTTGGAAAGATGTCCGTGGTCAGAGAGAATTCTTTCCTTAAGGTGCATAGGATAGGGCCCGCTTTTCAACATTATTTCGTCGTGATTTGCCTCTAATACGGCAATGGAACAAGGGGAAAGCAGATCAAATATATGCTTTGTTACAGTTCCTAAATCCGTTGCAACTGCACCGTATTTTCCGTCTTTTGAGAAAATCAGCCCGATACTTTCCGCCGCATCATGAGAGGTGGAAAAGGGGTGGAAAATAGTTCCCGATATTTCAAAAGGAACTTCTGCCGCAATATAACGAATAAGGGAAGTATCTATTTTCCCAATGGAATTTATCATTGCTTTCCAAGTTCCCAAAGTAGCGTATACGGGAATTTTATATCTTCTGCACATAACTCCCACACCGCTTATGTGATCGATATGTTCGTGGGTTACGATAATCGCATCTATTTTTTCAGGAGAAATTCCTGCCTGTGCAAGCTCGTTTTCTGCCGCTTTTCCCGTAATTCCGCAATCGACGAGAACAGCACAGTTGTCACTTCTTATCAATATTGAGTTTCCGCTGCTGCCCGAAGAAAGCGGGCATATTGATATTGTGGGGGAATTCATTTTAATCTTCCTCGAAAATTCTTTCTATCTTTACACCGATTGAGCGAAGACGACGCTCGATATCAGAGTAACCTCTGTCAATATAATGGGGTGAGGATATTTCCGTCACGCCCTCAGCCGCAGCACCTGCAATTATAAGTGCAGCACCTGCTCTCAGGTCCGTTGCGGTAACTTCTGCACCGTGAAGAGCGGTGCCGGAAATGCTTGCTCTTCTGCCATTTATTTTAATATCAGCACCCATATTGAGAAGCTGATCTATGTACTGAAAACGGTTATCCCATACATTTTCGTCAACGGTACTTCTGCCGTCTACGGTAGAAAGAAGTGCTACCATCTGCGGTTGAAGATCCGTGGGAAATCCGGGATATGGCATTGTCTTCACAGATGTTCCGCGAAGCGCCCCGTCGCGCTCAATACGGATTGAATCATCATATTCTGTAACGTTCACACCCATTTCTTCAAGCTTGGTTGTCAGGCAGTTCATATGGGTAGGGATGATATTCCTTACCAGAACTTCTCCGCCTGCCGCTGCCGCTAAAAGCATAAATGTACCTGCCTCAATCTGGTCGGGAATAATGCTGTAACTACCGCCTTTCATTTCGGAAACACCGTTTATACGGATAACATCAGTTCCTGCACCGCGGACATTTGCGCCCATGGCGTTAAGAAAGTTTGCCACATCAACGATGTGAGGTTCTTTTGCGGCATTTTCAATAACAGTTCTGCCTTTTGCCAGAACTGCCGCCAGCATAATATTTATTGTTGCGCCAACACTTACCGTGTCAAGGTAAATGGTAGTACCTGTGAGCTTTTCCGCCTCGGCATATACTATACCCTCATCAATTCTGATTTCCGCCCCCATAGCACGGAAACCTTTCTCGTGCAAATCTATGGGACGCGTACCAAAATTACAACCGCCGGGAAGAGATACTTCCGCACGATTCATTCTGCCAAGGAGTGCTCCCAAAAGATAGTAACTTGCACGCATACGGCTTGCAAGTTCGCAAGGTGCGATATGTGTTTTGAGTTTTGACGAATCAACTTCTATCGTTGTGTCGTCTACATATGTAACTCTTGCACCGAGTTTTACAAGCATTTCTATAATCAATCTGACATCTTTGATGTCGGGGATATTTTCAATTCGGCAAACTCCGTTTACAAGCAGTGCCGCAGGAATAATTGCTACAGCCGCATTTTTTGCACCGCAAACTGCAATTTCTCCAAAAAGCTGATTTCCGCCTGTTATTTTAAGTTTTTCCAACAAAAACACCTCTTTTGTGCTACATTGTATAGATATCAAATCATATTATACACTATATATTGTGAAAAAGCAATGTTTTTGTTCAGAGGAAATGATAGAATATTAAAAAAAGAACTTGCAATTTGATTGGATTTATATTATAATTCAATTTGTTGATGTAATACAACGGGGTGTAGCGCAGCTGGTAGCGCGCCTGCTTTGGGAGCAGGATGCCGCAGGTTCAAGTCCTGTCACTCCGACCAAAACACAGTTGGTGCATTTGCGCCAACTGTGTTTTAAATTAAAAAGGACTTGAACCTTAAGAAGGCAACGAGCGTTAAGAAAACGATTGATAATCGTTTTTAGCGAAGTTGGTGTGAGACGGGTACCGCAAGCTTGCGAAGCGGTCGTCGAGCAATAAAGACGCGAAGCGGCTTTGTCCTGTCACTCCGACCAAAACACAGTTGGTGCATTTGCGCCAACTGTGTTTTAAATTAAAAAGGACTTGAACCTTAAGAAGGCAACGAGCGTTAAGAAAACGATTGATAATCGTTTTTAGCGAAGTTGGTGTGAGACGGGTACCGCAAGCTTGCGAAGCGGTCGTCGAGCAATAAAGACGCGAAGCGGCTTTGTCCTGTCACTCCGACCAAAACACAGTTGGTGCATTTGCGCCAACTGTGTTTTTTAATTAAAAAGGACTTGAACCTTAAAAACAAGCTGAATATTCAAAATTCCATAAGTTTTTACGCTATTTTCCCAAATTTAACAATCCTGAAACAATTTTTTCAAAATTTTGTTTCAGGATTTCTTTTTTGTTCACAAAATATTGTGCCTTAAACCCCATAAATTACCATATTTAGAGAAAAGTGTAAAAATAGAAAAAATCTCAAAAAAATTTTAAAAAAGTATTGAAATACTCGCTAATCTATAGTAAAATATACTCAAAGTGTAGGAAAGTGCACGAAAGTGCAACAAAGTGGAGGTGAAATGGATGTTCGTAGGCGAGTACTCACACAATATTGACGCAAAGGGCAGAGTAATCATCCCGGCAAAGTTTCGTGAACAGCTTGGCGAACAGTTCATGATCACCAAGGGCTTTGAAGGGTGCTTATTTGTATATCCTATGGATGTATGGGAAGAACTTGCAGACAATCTCAGTAAACTTCCTTCCAATCAGAAGAGTGCCCGTTTCTTGCAGAGAACATTCCTTTCCGGTGCTGCTGAAGGCGAACCGGACAAGCAGGGTAAGGTGCTTATAACACCACCTCACCGTGAATATGCAGCTCTTACAAAAGAGGTTGTTATTATCGGTGTAAGCAAGCGTGTGGAAATATGGGATGCACAGCGTTGGATGGAATATTCTCAAAGTGAAGAAGAGATGACAGTTGAGGAAGCTGCAGAAAGCTTAGAGGAAATCAGCTTCTGATAAATAGGAGGTAGCATTGTGGAATTTAACCATGTTACTGTGCTTTTAAAAGAAACCGTTGACAGTATAAATGTAAAAGAAGGCGGAGTGTATGCCGATTTTACATTAGGTGGCGGCGGACATACATCTCTTATTTTAGAGCGTGGTGGACAAGTCATCGGAATAGACCGTGACGAAACAGCAATAAAAAATGCCAATGAACGCTTTAAAGGAAAAAAATTCACTGCAGTACACGATAATTTTTCAAACATAAAAGATATTGCAAAAAACTTAGGTATAGAGAAGTTTGACGGGATTATAGCGGATCTTGGAGTATCATCACCACAGCTTGATGATGCGCACCGCGGTTTTTCCTATATGCATGACGCGCCACTGGATATGCGTATGGACAGTCGCGACAGCCTTACTGCAAAGAATATTGTAAATACCTATTCTTCCGAAGAACTTTTTCGCATAATTTCCACTTACGGCGAGGAACGCTGGGCAAGCAGAATAGTGGATTTCATCATAGAACGACGTGAAAAGAAAGAAATAGAAACCACTTTCGAGCTTGTGGACATAATCAAGGCGGCAATACCTCTCTCCGCAAGGAAAGACGGTCCTCATCCTGCGAAGCGTACGTTTCAGGCAATCAGGATTGAGGTTAACGGAGAACTCAGAATACTGGAGCAGGCAATAAGAGACGGCGCAGAGCTTCTAAAAAAAGGCGGCAGAATGGGAATAATAACATTCCACAGTCTGGAAGACAGAATTGTAAAAACAACATTTGCCTCTCTTCAGCAAGGATGTACTTGTCCTAAAGATTTCCCCGTATGTGTTTGCGGTAACAAACCATCTGTAAAGAGCATTACGCGCAAGCCCATCGTTCCTTCAGAAACAGAAATTCAGGAAAACCCCCGTGCAAGAAGCAGTAAATTAAGAGCTATTGAAAAAATCATTTAACAGGAGCAAGGCGGATGTATACAGAAGGTTCAAGCGCATTAAAAACTGAATACTATACCCTCGACGCTCCAAAAAAACGGACGTCGGCAAAGACAAAGAAAGCCCGCGTGTCATCAGCAAAGGCATCCCGCAAAAAAGTGCTCAAGATTAAAAAGCGCATCGTAGCGGCAATACTTCTTGCTTTTGCAATGGCTTTTACTGTTCTTTACAGATATGCTGCTATCACGGCGGAGTACAACAAGCTTTCTCGTACGAAGGAGCGCGTTGAACTGATGACCGCCAAGGTAGTGGAAAAGCAGGTGAAAGCAGAGGGGAATATGGACCCGAAGCGAGTTGAACAGGAAGCTATCCGCTTGGGATTAAGACAACCGTCTAAAAATCAGATAGCATATATTTCTCTCGGAAATACCGACGGCGGTGAAGTTTTAAAAGTGGAAGAAAAAAGTTCTTTCAGCGCGTTTATAAATCGTGCATCGGTCATACTGGAATACTTATACTAATATAATAAAGGGAAGTGGCGATGATGTTTTTCTGCCATATCCCTTTTTGCGTTTAAAAAAACGAAAAAAATGAAAAGGAGAAGTGATTATGTCTGCAAGATTTATTAAAAAAAGAATAAAACTTATGATGTCAATATTTCTTGCAGGTGTATTGGTGCTTGTTCTGAGGCTTGCATGGATCCAGTTTGTTAAGGGAAGCGAATACAGCAAAATGGCAGCGGAACAGCAAACCCGTGACAGTGTTATAAGCGCTAAGCGAGGGAATATATATGACCGCAATATGAAAATTCTTGCTCAGAGTGCCTCTGCAGAAAGAGTAACTATAAATCCTCAGCAGATTGAAAAAAGGAAGAACGCTGATGAGGTAACAAGTGTCCTTGTAGAAACTTTAGGCGTAAGCGAGGAAACTGTAAGAAAACAGCTTACACGTACCGATAGACAGTCTGTTATAATAGCAAAACAGGTTGAAAAAAGCGTTGCAGACACAATAAGAAGCCGGAACGTGGTGGGAATTTATTTTGAAGAAGATACAAAACGCTATTATCCTTACGGTTCTCTGGCGGCACAGGTAATAGGCTTTACGGGAAGCGACAATCAAGGTCTTGAAGGATTGGAAAATGTCCTTGACGAACAGCTTCGCGGAGTGGATGGAAGAATTGTTGCGGCGAAAGACGTTGCAAACAACGAAATGCCCTACAAATATGAAAATTACATCGAGGCACAGGACGGAAAAGGTGTGGTTCTTACCATAGATGAAACAATACAGCGTTATACGGAAAAACATCTTCAGCAGGCGTATGAAGAAAATCTTCTCGGTAATGGCGGTGCCGCTATCGTAATGGATCCCAATACCGGTGACATACTTGCCATGGCGGTAGTGCCTACATATGACCTTAACGAACCCCGTGTTATAACTGATCAGCTTTTACTGGAACAGTTGGCGGATCTGGAGCTGGAGGGAGAAGCATATCAGGAAGCTTACAGCGCTGCTGTAACTAAAATGTGGAGAAACAAAGCGGTTGTAGACTCTTACGAACCGGGTTCAACTTTCAAAACAATAGTTGCAGCTGCAGCATTGGAAGAGGGTGTAGCTGCTCCTTATGAAGTTTTCCGATGCAACGGTGTCAGACAGGTTGCAAACAGAAGCATTCATTGCTGGAATCGTTCCGGACATGGAGAGGAAACTTTTGAGCAGGGGCTTATGAATTCCTGTAACCCCTTTGTTATGGAGCTTGCAGCAAGGCTTGGCGCAGAAAGATTTGAAAGATATTTCAAAGCTTTCGGTTTGACAGAAAAAACCGGGTTTACAATCCCCGGCGAGTCTTCGGGAACTTTCCACGAAAAAATTGGTGTGGTAGACCTGGCGACATCTTCTTTCGGTCAGACATTCACAATTACGCCGCTTCAGCTTATAAGTGCTGTTTCTGCCGTAGTAAACGGCGGAAACCTTATGAAGCCCAGAATTATAAAGGCATATACCGACGCCAACGGGAAAGTCATCGAAGCATTTGAACCTGAACTTGTGCGTAACGTTATATCAGAAGAAACCAGCAAACAAATGCGTCAGATGATGGAAAAAGTTGTATCCGGCGGTACCGGTAAAGGGGGCTATGTTGAAGGCTTTCGTATAGGCGGAAAAACCGGTACAAGTGAAAAACTTCCTCGTGGAAGCGACAAATATATTGCATCGTTTATAGGCGTAGCACCTGCAGACAACCCTCAACTTATCTGCTTGCTGCTTCTTGACGAACCCAATGCCGGAGCTACCGGCGGTGGCGCAATTGCTGCTCCTGCAGTAGGAAGAATTTTTGAAGACGTATTGCCTTATTTGGGATATCAGCCTCAGTATACTGAGGAAAATGCTGATCAGATTTCCGTAACCGTTCCCAATGTTACAGGACTTACAGTTCAGGAAGCACTTGTGAAACTGGACGAAATCGGTCTTAAAATCAATCCCAAGGGCAATGGCGAGACTGTTACCAAGCAAATTCCCGAAGCAGGAACAAAACTGCATAAGGGAAGTGTGGTAATCACATATACACAGGAAGAAGAAACAAAGGAAACAGCCATTGTTCCGGATGTTATAGGTATGAACTATCAGAATGCCAAAGCCGCTATTGAAAATGCAGGGCTTATTATGGAACTTGACGGTGCAAACAGCGGTAAAATACCTGATGATTATATCGCTGTAAGTCAGAGCCCCGTCGCAGGCGGAGAAGTTGCGGAAAAAACAAAAACTTACGTAAAATTTGTAAAACGGGAGACGAATTGACGGAGGTGCATAATGACATTAAAAGAACTCGTTAAAAATATTGATTGTGAAATTTTCGGAAACCCCAAAACAGAAATAAAAGGAATTGCATACGATTCCAGAAAAGTGCAGGACGGTTATCTTTTTATCGCAATTAAAGGATTTGAAACCGACGGTCACAAATATATAGAAAGCGCAATAAAAAACGGCGCAGTTGCCGTTTTGGGAGAAGACGACATCGCTTGCGAATGCACATATGTCAAGGCAAAAGACTCAAGAAAAGCGTTGGCGCTTACAAGTGCAGAGTATTTTGACCACCCCGAAAGAAAGCTTAAAATAATCGGACTTACGGGAACAAACGGCAAAACTACCACAACATATCTTATCCGTCAGATTCTTATGCTTAAAGGGTTAAGATGCGATTTAATAGGAACAAACCAGATTATTATCGGTGACGAGATAGTTGAAAGCAACCGTACAACTCCTGAGTCCTTTGACCTTTTTGAAATTTTTTACAAAATGGCACAAAGCGGAGGAGAATATGTGGTTATGGAGGTTTCCAGCCATTCTCTTGAACTTGACCGTGTTTACGGTGTGACATTTGAAACAGCCGTGCTCACAAACATAACCCAGGACCATCTTGATTTCCATAAAACAATGGAAAACTACGCAAAAGCCAAGGCAAAGATTTTTGAAATGAGCAAAACAGCGGCAATCAATCTGGATTCAGACTATGCAGAAATCTGCCTTGAAAAAGCAGGGGAGAACCTTCTCACATACTCAATCGATAAAAACTCTTCAGTGAAAGCTGAAAATATAAAAATGAGCGAGCGCGGAGTTATTTTCGATATTTTATTAAATGGAGAAGTACATGAAATGAGATTGGGCATACCGGGTAAATTCTCCGTGTACAATGCTTTGGCGGCAATATGTGCCTGCCTTAATATCGGAATAAGCATAGCAGATATTGAAAAAGGGCTTGTTCTGGCAAAAAGTGTTAAAGGCAGAATAGAGGTTGTGCATACAAACACACCCTATACGGTAATTATTGACTACGCACACACTCCCGACGGTATGGAGAATATTATCTCGGCTGTGCGAGCGTTTGCAAAAAAACGTGTTATAACAGTATTTGGTTGCGGTGGCAATCGTGACGCCACAAAGCGTCCCAAAATGGGAAAAATCGCAGAAGATCTTTCAGATATCGTTATAGTTACAAGTGATAATCCCAGATGCGAAGAGCCTGAGAGTATTATAAAAGATATTCTTGCAGGAATGGAAAAAGATAACCATATTACCGTGGTAAACAGGAAGGATGCTATCGCTCACGCAATGGAAATTGCAGAAAAGGACGATATAATAATCCTTGCGGGAAAAGGTCATGAAACATACCAGGAAATTGACCATGTAAAACATGATTTTGACGAAAGAGCCGTTGTGAAAGAAATTCTTCTGGCAAATAAGAGGTAATAACTATGTGGATAAAAGCATGTGTAATCAGTTTTATAATAACAGCACTGTGCGAACCGATTCTGATTCCTTTTTTAAGGAAACTGAAGTTTGGTCAGACAATACTTGAGGACGGTCCCTCATGGCACCAGAAAAAACAGGGAACTCCCACTATGGGTGGAATTGTATTTATTCTTTCCACAGTCATAGCATCTTTGATATTTGTGCATGACCTTCGTAGCGGAGCAATACTCCTGTGCGGTGCACTTTTTGGTATAATCGGATTTATAGACGATTACATCAAGGTTATAAAAAAACAAAACAAGGGATTTTCCGCATCGCAGAAGTTTCTTGCACAGACTGTTGTAAGCCTTGCATATGCAGTATTTCTCTATTTACAGTTCGGGCAGACGGCTACAAAAATTCCTTTTACGGATATGAGTCTTGATTTGGGGATTTTTTATATTCCTTTTGTAATGCTGGTACTGCTTGCAACCACAAACAGTGCAAACCTTACTGACGGTCTTGACGGTCTTGCGGCAAGCATAGGCAGTATTATATCTTTGTTCTTTGCCGTTGCTCTGGTAACTCTTACAGGACATAAGGACGGAAGTGTTATTTCAGGCGCTCTGGCAGGAGGACTTCTGGCATTTCTCATATATAACGCATACCCTGCAAAAGTTTTTATGGGCGACACGGGAAGCCTTTTTATAGGCGGAATGATTGCAGCGGTTGCAATTAGTGCAGGACTTGAGCTTTTTATAATTATAAGCGCATTTGTATTCCTATTTGAAGCGCTTAGCGTAATAATTCAGGTTGCAGTGTATAAAAAGACAAAGAAAAGAGTTTTCAAAATGGCGCCTGTACATCATCACTTTGAAAAGTGCGGATGGAAAGAAACCAAGGTTGTTGCAATATTCAGTTTGATTACACTTGTTCTTTGCATAATTTGCTATTTAGCACTTTGATTTTTAAGGAGGGGCAAAAATGACGGACAAAGCAGAGAGAAAAGAATCTTCCGGACAGGTAGATTTCGTATTGATTATTTTAATACTCAGCCTGCTTTTGTTTGGCTTTATTATGCTCTTTTCCGCAAGCGCTCCGGAGGCAGCCAGAAACGGTATATTAAGTACAGTATTAAAGCAGGGATTGTTTCTTGTGGGCGGTATTGCTACGTTTGTAGTTGCTGCAAATTTCGATCATCACAGATATAAATTGCTTCAAAGACCTATGATTTTTATTGCAATAGCAGTAATGTATATAGTTCCTGTATGGGGCTTCGCATCCCACGGTGCGACGAGACAGATTTCCGTAGGATCTATCAGCTTTCAGCCTTCTGAATTTGCAAAAATTGTACTGGTTTTGTTCTTTGCGGGAAGGTTTTCCAATAAAAAAACACAAAACCTTACAACCGACTATAAAAATATCGGAATTTGTTTTGGCGTAATGTTGGCTTTTTGTGCGGCGTGCTTTTTGCAGAGCCATATGTCGGCGGCTATTGTGCTGGCACTCATAAGCATACTTATGATGCTGATTGCAGGTCTTTCTCTTCCGTGGAAATGGACACTAACAGGTGGCGGTGCCATTGCTGCTATCGGTGCATATTTTGTTTTGACGGAGGAATACAGATTAAACCGATTTTTAGCTCTTTTTGATCCGTTCGCATACAAGCAAGGTATAGGTTGGCAGATTGTTCAGTCCCTTTATGCCGTAGGAAGCGGTGGACTCTTCGGCCTCGGTCTCGGTCAGTCAAGACAGAAATTCAACTACCTTCCCGAAGCACAGAATGACTACATTTTCGCAGTTGTGTGTGAAGAACTTGGCTTTATAGGCGGATTGGCAGTTCTTATTCTGTTTGTTCTTCTTGTGTGGAGAGGAATATGCGTTGCACTTAATGCCCGTGACAAATTTGGTATGTACACCGCTTTCGGTATTACAAGTATCATTGCAATGCAGGTGCTTATCAATATCGGCGTTGTGCTTTCCATTCTTCCTTCAACAGGAATGCAGCTTCCGTTTTTCAGCTCCGGTGGTTCGTCAATGATAGCTACCATGTGGGGTATGGGAATCTTGGTTAATATTTCAAAAAACAGTAAAATAAAAAAGATATAATGAAGGAGCTTTAATATGCGTGTTCTCCTTACAGGCGGCGGTACTGCCGGTCATATCAATCCGGCGATTGCCATTGCAAATTATATAAAAGGAAAAGAACCGGGTAGTGAATTCCTTTTTGTAGGAACGGAGCGTGGACTTGAAAAAACGCTCGTTCCCAAATGCGGATATGACATTAAATTTATAGATGTTATGGGGCTCAGAAGAAGCCTCAGCCCTCAAAATATAAAAGTGCTTATAAATTACCTTAAAAGCACAGGTGTGGCAAAAAAGATTATTAAAGAATTTAAGCCCGATGTTGTTATAGGAACAGGCGGATATGTGTGTGCTCCTGTGATAAAAGCAGCCGCATCGCTTAAAATACCAACGCTCATTCATGAGCAGAATGTTTTCCCCGGACTTGCAATAAAGATGTTGGCGAATAAAGCCGATGTTACGGCAATTAGTTTTGAAGAAACACGGGATATGATAAAGGCAAAAAATATAGTCCTTACGGGAAATCCTTTAAGACCCAATCTTTTTGCCGTTCATGATATTGACGTTGTCCGTGCAAGATACGGCTTTGGCGAAAAACCCATTGTCCTGATGTTTGGCGGTTCGCTGGGTGCAGAAAAAATGAATGAAGCCTTAAAGGAAATGATAACAGGCGGCTATATAAAAGAGTTCAATCTTATTGCTTCAACAGGGGAGCGCCATTACGAAACTATCAGCAATGACATAAAGAAAACGACAGATCTTGCGAGAATAAAGAACGTTAAAGTTGTTCCCTATATTTATAATATGGAAGAAATATTCTTCGCGGCAGATGTTGTTGTTGGAAGAGCGGGAGCAATTACAGTAAGTGAGATTACGGCTCTCGGTAAAGCGGCTGTGCTTATTCCCAGCCCTTATGTAGCGCATAACCATCAGGAATATAATGCAAGATATCTTGAAAAAAACGGTGCAGCAAAAGTGGTGCTCGAAAACGAAGTCAGCGGAAAAAGAATTTATGACGAGATTTCTTCTATTCTCAAAGATGCGCAAGTGCTGAAAAAAATGCAGGCTGATTCCAAAAAAATCGGGATCGTGGACGCTTGTGAAACCATATATGAAAACATCAAAAAAATAATATAAATTTCACCGAAAAACTCCCTGCAGCATAATATACTCTTGTAGGGGGTGTAGGTTTGGATAAGTACATAATCACGGGAGGGCACAGGCTCTCCGGAAGAGTACGCGTTCATGGAGCAAAAAATGCCGTTTTACCTATTATGGCGGCATCGGTGCTGGCAGGAGACAGGTGCAGGATATACGACTGCCCCAATCTCAGCGATGTGGCACATACTATAAAAATACTGGAATGTCTCGGTTGTAGGGTAACTTTCTCTGAAAGTATTCTTGAAATTGATTCTTCCGATATTTCCTCGTGGGAAATTCCCGAAGAGTTGATGCGCGAAATGAGAAGTTCAATAATATTTTTGGGCGCATTGGCAGGAAAAATGGGAAGAGCAAGAATGTGCTCACCGGGCGGATGTGAACTGGGAAACAGACCCATAGATTTGCATCTGAAAGCACTCAGGGAACTGGGGCTTGTCATAAAAGAAGAAAACGGATTTATAGAAGCAAATGCTGAGAGAATGCATTCAGGCGACATACATCTCAGCTTTCCAAGCGTGGGGGCAACCGAAAACATAATTCTTGCATCGGTGTGCCTGAACGGAGAAACCACAATTTTCAATGCGGCAAAAGAACCCGAAATTGTGGATATGTGCGAGTTTCTCAATAAAATGGGGGCAAAAATTGAAGGTGCCGGTACAGAATTTATACGCATAACGGGGGTTGCCCACCTTAGCGGAACAGAGCATAAAATTATGCCTGATAGAATCGTTGCCGCTACTTTAATGTGCGGTGCAATGACTACAAAAAGTGAAATAGAGCTTCTGAATGTGCGTAGCGCACATCTGGGAGCGGTGGTATCGGTTCTTCGGGACAGCGGTGCCAAAATAGAATTTTTTAAAGATAAAATGTATATTCGTGCCCCTGAAAGAACAGGGAGCGTTGATATGATAAAAACCCAGGTCTATCCGGGATTTCCTACAGATGCACAGTCACCGGTTATGGCGGCATTGTGCTTTGGCGGAGGAACCAGCGTAATAGTGGAAAATATTTTTGACAGCAGGTACAAAATAATTCCGGAACTGAAAAAGATGGGTGCAGACATTCTCCAGGACGGAAGAGTTGCCATCATTAAGGGACAGAAATTAAGCGGTGCCCATGTCAGGGCAATGGATCTTCGGGGCGGAGCGGCGCTGACCGTTGCGGCGTTAGGTGCAGAAGGAGTAAGTGAGATTTCCGGCATACATTATATTGAACGAGGATATGTGGACCTGGATAAAATGTTTTCTGCATTGGGTGCAGATATAAAGAAAACAAATTGATGAAAGAAGGTGGGAGACAGTGAAAAAAGGCGTAAAAAACGGCAGAAAAAAAGGTTTAAAAAAACGGCAGAAAAGACAATTGGCATTACTGACATTAGTGGTTTTAATCGCTTCTGTTGCGGCAATAATGCTCCTGACTCCCTTCTTTAATATAACAGAAATTGATGTTCACGGAAATATGCACATAAGCAGTGAAGATATAATCAAATACAGCGGAATAAATAAAGATGTGAATATATTCAGCGTCGATCTTGACAAGGCTGAAGATAACGTACTTGCTTCTGAAAGCAGGATAGCAAGTGCAAAAATAGAAAGGTCGCTTCCGAACAAAGTGACAATCACTGTGGTTGAAGAAGTTGGCGTTGCTTATCTTACGGCAGATGAGGGATATGTTATAATCACTGCAGACGGAAGATGTATAGAGGTGTCAAACGGAACCGAAACTTCCGAACAGGGGATGAGCGTAATCGCAGCGCCACATCTCCCCAAAATTGTCGGAATGAGCAATGTTAAATATAAAGTCGGAAAGACCGTAACGTCGGAAAACGAAAAGCAACTTCAGGAACTTTTAAAATGTTTGAGGGAACTTACAAAGCAAGGCTACATTTTTGATGTAGCGGAAATAGATGTGGCGGATACGAGCGACATAAAATTTTACTATCAGAGCAGAAACCTGTGCGTAATATTGGGAAGAACTGAAAAACTCGACTATAAAATAGCGTGTTTCGGATCAATTTACAAGGAGTACGTTCTCGGAAAAACAAAAGAAGGAGAAATGCCGTCGGGATATATAGATCTTACAAGACCTGATATGCCGACATACCGTCCCAAGGAAGAAATTCCGAAAAAAACCGATGAGAGTATACAAAAAACGCAATAATTTCATAAGAATTTAAAATTTTTCTTGAAACTTACGCTGTTTAGGTGTATTATATATTATATAATCGTATTTATTATAGCTATATTACTTATAGAGGAGGATTTCAGGTGAGAATGGAATACGCAGAGGAGCTGGGTGCAGCTCAGAAAATTAAAGTTATAGGCGTAGGCGGCGGCGGAAATAATGCCGTTAACCGAATGGTAGAAGCAGGTATTAAGGGTGTTGAATTCATCGCTGTAAATACAGATAAGCAGGCACTTACAAAGAGTGCTGCAAGCCAGAAAATTCAGATTGGAGACAAGCTTACCAAAGGTCAGGGCGCAGGCGGTAAGGCTGAAATCGGTAAAAAGGCGGCAGAAGAGAGCCGTGCAGAAATCGAGCAGGTTATTAAAGATGCAGATATGGTATTTGTAACAGCAGGTATGGGCGGCGGAACAGGTACAGGTGCAGCTCCCGTTGTTGCAGGTATTGCAAAAGAACTGGGTGTTCTTACTGTTGCTATCGTTACAAAGCCTTTCGGTTTTGAAGGAAGAAGACGTATGATTCAGGCTGAGGAGGGTGTTGAACAGCTCCGTGGCAATGTTGATACACTTGTTGTAATTCCCAACGACAGACTTCTTGACATCAGTAATAATAAGACAAGCCTTCTTGACGCATTCAAGGATGCAGACGAAGTTCTCCGTCAGGGCGTGCAGGGTATCTCAGACCTTATCGTAGGTGCAGGTCTTATCAATGTTGACTTTGCAGACGTTACAACAGTTATGAAGGATGCAGGTCTTGCTCATATGGGTATCGGTCGTGCGAGCGGTGAAAACCGTGCTGAAGAGGCTGCAAGAATGGCTATCGAAAGTGCGCTTCTCGAAACAACTATTGACGGTGCAACAGGCGTTCTTATTAACGTTATCGGTGGTGCAAATCTTAATCTTCATGAAACAAATGCAGCTGCAAACCTTATCGGCGACTGTGTAGACGAGGACGCAAACGTTATCTTCGGTGCTGCCATTGATGAAAGTCTTGAAGACGATATCATCATTACAGTTATTGCAACAGGTTTGGAAGGCAAGAAGAAAGATAAATCAGACGGATTCTTCGGCTCTCTCGGCGGAGATGACGGTGATCTTGAAATCCCCGGATTTTTAGCAAAGCCCAGCTTTGATTGATTTTAATCCAAGAGGAGGAAACATTGATGGATTTTTTAGATAAAGTTAAAAAAATTGCTTCAGATGTTGCGTCAACTTCCAGCAAACAGAGTAAGAAATTATATGCAACAGCGAAACTTAATCTTGAAATCAGCAACAAGCAGAAAAAGGTTAAGGAGCTTTATAAAGAAATTGGATTTGAAGCTTATAAGTCTTTCAAGGAAGACGGCAAAGTTTTAGAGGCAATTCAGAGCAGACTTGAAAAGATTGATGCTTATGAAGAAGAAATTGCAGAACTTCGTAAGAAGATTGATTCCTTGAAGAATACTGAGGAAGTAGGCGTGGAAGATATTCCTGCTCCCGATTCTCAGGCTGTAGAAGCAGACGTATACGACGGACAGAGCGAATATGACGAAGCTGAAACAGAACCTATTGATGAAGAATAATTAAAACAATAAAATGGTGTGTATCATAAGATACACACCATTTTTATTTAAGTAAATTCATAAACAGCGGTGCTGTAATTACCGTCATAATACCTGCCACCGCAATGGAAAGTCCGCTTATTGCACCCTCGGTCTGTCCAAGTTGCAAAGCCTTAGCCGTTCCGCCTGCATGGGAGGAAGTCCCTATTGCCACTCCGATGGCAACGGGATCTTTGATTTTAAAGAGCTTGCATACTACTTCAGCAAGAATGTTGCCGATTATTCCGGTGATTATGATTGTAATTGCCGTTAAAGTCGCAAGTCCTCCAAGCTCCTCCGTAATTCCCACGCCTATGGCAGTCGTTACTGATTTGGGAAGGAAAGTTGCAAGTGCCGTGTTATCAAGATTGAAGATGAAAACTACAGCAGCAACACATAACGCCGAGGTTATAACTCCCGAAAAGATACCGACAAGTATTGCTACGGCATTTTCTTTAAGAACTTTGAGTTTCTCGTAAAGAGGAACTGCAAGACATACCGTTGCAGGTGTCAGGAGATAGCTGATAATTTGCGTTCCCGACTGATATTCTTCGTACTTTATATCACCTGCAACAAGCATTATCACGGTAAATACAATTGTAAGAAGTAGTGGGTTAAACCACGCTTGTTTTATCTTTTTCTGGATAATTGATGTTACTTCGTAAAAAGCAAGGGTTATGAATGTGTAGAAAAAAGCCGATTCAGCGAGCATCTCCATTTCCCCCTTTCTTGCTGTGGTTAATTAACCATTGTGTAATAACTCCCGTCACCGCCATAACGATAACCGTAACCACGGTTATCATTATAATTGTGGGAATTAAGATGGGCTTTATAACTACCCACTGTTTAACCACGCCTGCCGCCGCAGGAATAAACATCAGCGGCATAACATCAAGGAGAAATTGGCTGGTTTCTTTCACATGGCTTACTTTCAGCACTCCTGTGCATAAAAGAAGAAGCATCAGCGCAAGTCCGTATATACTTGCAGGAATGGGGAGGGGGAGGTAGTAGTTTAAAACTTCTCCCACAAAGGTAATTCCCAATATGATTAAAAGTTGTCTTAAATATTTCATTTGCTACCTCTTATGCCTAAATTTTCATTGTAAGAGAAATTCTTTTCTTTTCTTTGTCTACATCAAGGATTTTGACCTTTACAATATCACCTACGCTGAGCACGTCGGTAGGATGCTTTATAAATTTGTTGGAAATCTGGGATATATGAACGAGTCCGTCCTGATGCACACCGATATCCACAAATGCACCGAAATCGATAACATTTCTTACCGTACCCTCAAGAATCATTCCGGGATTAAGCTCATCAAGGGACATACAACCGCTTCTGAGAAGTGGCTGAGGAAGTTCGTCGCGCATATCGCGTCCTGGCTTTGCAAGGGTGTCGCATATGTCACGGAGAGTAAACATACCAATATCAAACTGCTTGCAGATTTCCTCGGCAATATCCTTTGTAACACGGGCTAAAATATCGGGGAAACTGCTCTTTTTGATTTCATCCTTTGTATAACCGCATTTTTCAATAAGTGCTCTTGCCGCGTCATAGCTTTCAGGATGAACGGATGTATTATCCAAGAATTCCTTTCCGTCAGGAATACGCATAAAGCCTGCACACTGTACAAATGCCTTTTCACCAAGTTTGCTTACTTTAAGAAGTTCTCGTCTTTTGGTGAATGAGCCATTTTCCTCACGGTATGCAACAATGTTCTTTGCCACGGCAGAGGAAATACCTGAAATATAGCTGAGAAGCGATGCGGATGCGGTATTTAAATCAACACCTACGTTATTTACGCAATCCTCAACAACACCGCCAAGCGCACCGGAGAGTTTCTTCTGATTACAGTCGTGCTGATACTGACCGACACCGATTGAACGGGGGTCGATTTTAACAAGTTCTGCAAGAGGGTCTTGCAGTCTTCTTGCAATGGAAACGGCACTACGAAGAGATACGTCGTAATCGGGGAACTCCTTTGCACCGAGCTCGCTGGCACTGTAAACTGATGCACCTGCCTCGGAAACAACCATATATTTTACGGGGCGGTCAAGCTCGCCGATAAGGGATGAGATAAACTTTTCGCTTTCGCCTGTTGCAGTACCGTTACCGATGGAAATAAGAGTAACGGAGTTTCTTTCAATCATTCCTTTTATTTGCTTTTTCGCCTTTTCAAGGTCGTGGTGTTCAAGCGTGAAATATCCCACACCGGTTTCAAGCACCTTGCCTGTAGAGTCAACTACGGCAAGTTTACAACCTGTTCTGTAACCGGGGTCAACACCCAGTACAATATGCCCCTTAACAGGAGGAGTCATAAGAAGGTTTTTAAGGTTTACGCTGAATAGGGAAATTGCACCGTTCTGTGCTCTTTCTGTAAGATCGGAACGAATTTCGTTTTCAATTGACGGAGCAATAAGACGTTTGTAGCTGTCCTCAACTGCTTCTTTTACAAGGTCAGCAAGGGGAGACGCTTCGTTAGTGATTACTTCCTTGAACAGATAGTTGGTAATAATGTCTGTTTCAAGTTCAATTTTAATGCTTAAAACATCTTCCTTTTCACCTCGGTCCATTGCAAGTATTCTGTGGTCTGCAACAGCCTTGACAGGCTCGGAAAATTCGTAATACATCTGGTAAACGGCATTTTCACCCTTACCCTGTTTGCTGGCAATAACACCGTTCATATAGGTAAGTCGGCGGATGTTTTTTCTGTAATCCGCGTTGTCGGAAACATCTTCCGCAATAATATCTTTTGCGCCCTGGATTGCATCCTCTGTAGAAGAAACGCCTTTTTCCTCATCTATGTATTTAGCCGCCTCTTCCATAATATCGCCACTGAATGTCTGCTCCATAATGAGCACAGCCAATGGTTCAAGTCCCTTTTCCCTTGCAACACTGGCACGTGTCTTTCTCTTGGGACGGTAGGGACGGTAAATATCCTCAAGCTCGGTAAGAGTTTTCGCATTTTCTACCGCTACGGTAATTTCATCGGTTAGTTTGCCCTGCTCGTCAATAAGCCTTATAACCTCGGCTTTTCTTTCTTCTATGGCACGAAGAGCTGTAAGCCTGTCGGAAATATTACGGATTAACTGGTCGTCCATATTTCCCGTAAGCTCCTTACGGTAACGGGCAATGAAGGGAATTGTATTTCCCTCATCAAGTAAGTTTATTACGTTTTGTGTTTTTGTCTCGTCTGTACTGAGTTCCAGACATAACTGCTTTAAAATATCCATTATATTGCTCCCATCTTAAATATTGCGCCTATTGCGCCTGCTATCAGTATAAAGAATATCGGGTGAAGTTTTTTAATTGGTTTCACATTTGTGGCGATAAGCAATACCGAAAAAAGAATAAGTGCTTTCAGGTCAATCATTTTCAGAATATTATTGCCGCCTTTTGTGAATACGGCACTTTTTATCATTGCTACAGCCGCCGTTGCAATCATACCTGTTACGGCAGGACGAATAGAGTAGAAACTTCTTTCCACAAGTTTATTTTCCTTAAATGCCTTGAGTATTCTGGCAATTATCAGAATAATGATAACCGACGGCAGAACAAGTGCTAATGTAGCAATAAATCCGCCAAGGATTGCACCCCAGATACCGTATTCCCCCATGCCGACGGTATAGCCCACATATGTTGCCATATTAACACCGATAGGACCGGGGGTGGATTCGCCCACGGCAATCATATTACCGAGTGTTGCTTCGTCAAACCAGCCCCACTTTTCACCCATTGCGGAAAGAAAAGGAATGGTTGCAAGACCACCACCAATGGAAAATAGACCGGTTTTAAAAAATTCAATAAAAAGACGGAGAAAAATCATTGTTTAGCGCCTCCTATCTTCATTGTGCCAAGTCCTATGATTGCAGCTGCAAGAACTACAAAAACGGGAGAAAGGTCGGGGAAAATAAGTGAAACTGCAAAAGACACTGCAGCGATTATTACGCAAAGAACATCTTTAACGGCTTTCTTACCCATAGTAATAACGGCATTGACAATAAGCACTGCAACGGCAACACGGATGCCTCCGAAAATGTCCTGTACGATGGGATAGTCCATAAAATGCACCAACGCTGAAGCGATAGCTGTAATTATGATGAGTGAGGGGAGTACAACCCCGAAAGTTGCCGCAATAGCTCCAAGAACACCTTTTTGCTTATAGCCGACAAATGTCGCAGTATTTACGGCAATAACACCGGGGGTACACTGTGCTACTGCGTAGTAGTCCAGAACTTCCTCGTCGGTTGCCCATTTTTTGTTGTCAACAACTTCTCTCTGAATAAGGGAGAGCATGGCATATCCGCCACCGAACGTAAACGCCCCTATTCTGAAAAATGTTGCGAATAAATCCCACAATACTTTCAATCTTTGTCACTCCTAATTATTTTCAAGTACGGTATAAAGCGATGCCGCATCGTTTTTAAGAGTGTGCTCTTTAATATCCTCGATGCGCACCTTTATCAGCCTTTCACCGAACTTGATTTCCACAATATCACCGCATTTAATTTCGGCACTTGCCTTACACACTTTACCGTTGATGCTGACACGACCTGCATCGCAAGCCTCGTTTGCAACGGTACGGCGTTTTATTATTCTGGAAACTTTTAAAAATTTATCAATTCTCATTCTGAATCATCCTTAATCATTATAAAATGCGTGAAACGCTTTGTATGCCATATAAACATCCAGCTTTGCCACTACCTCAAAAGGTGCGTGCATACTGAGTACAGGCACACCACAGTCAACTGTTTCAACGCCAAGGTTTGCAACGTACTGCGCAATTGTACCGCCTCCGCCTGCTTCAACCTTGCCAAGCTCGGCAACGTGCCACAGAACCTCATTTTCGTTAAAGAGTGTACGGATTTTACTCATAAGCTCAGCAGAAGCATCGGAAGAACCGCCCTTTCCTCGTGAACCCGTGTATTTTGCGATTGCAACACCGTAATTAACTCTTGCGGAGTTGTTCTTTTCGTAGGGAGAGGGGAAGTTGGGGTCAAATGCCGCATTTACATCAGCACTTAAGCAATAGCTCTTGTCGAGACAGCGGAGAAGATTAAGCTCAGTTGCACCTTCTTGTGCTTTGTCCATCATTTCAAGAAGAATGAGCTTCATAAAATCGCTCTTTGCACCTGTGTTACCCATACTGCCGACTTCTTCTTTGTCTGTGAGAATACATACGGCTGTCTTGTCACACGCCTCTGTTGTGAGAATTGCCATAAGAGAGGGGTATGCACATACTCTGTCATCGTGGGCATAAGAGCCGATAAGACTTCTGTCAAATCCAACGTCCTTGGCATTTGCGGCAGGTACTATCTGAAGCTCCGCACTGAGGAAATCCTCTTCGCAGATGCCGTACTTTTCATTAAGAATGGCAAGAATATTTGCCTTTACTGCTTCCTTTTCTTCACCGTCCACAGGCATAGAACCGATAAGAAGATTGAGCTGCTCCGCCTCGATTACGGTAGAGGGAGTTTTCTTCATCTGCTCCTGTGCAAGGTGGGGAAGAAGGTCTGTTATTACGAAAGTAACATCGTCATTTTCGTCACCGATTCTTACATCAACACTCTTGCCGTCTTTGGTTATAACAACACCGTGAAGCGCCAGCGGAATTGTGCCCCACTGATACTTCTTGATTCCACCGTAGTAATGTGTCTTGAAATATGCCAGTTCACCATCCTCGTAAAGGGGATTGGGCTTAAGGTCAAGACGGGGTGCATCAACGTGGGCACCAACGATGTTAACACCATCGGAAATTTTTTCGCTTCCGATAACTGCAAGCATAACAGAGCGAAGCTTGTTAACTGCGTAAATCTTGTCCCCCTCTTTGAGAGTGTCAAAGGATTCAAGGGGCTTGAAGCCACATTCTTCTGCAAGACGGATAGTTTCCGCAACGCACTCCCTTTCTGTTTTGCATTGTGTTAAAAAGTCCTTATACCCTTCAGAAAATTTAAAAACTATTTCTTTATCAATATCTTTTGTCCAACCGTTTTTAAGTTCGTATTTCATAATAATCTTCCTTTCTATCAATAAAAGTTGTATTCCGCTATAATCGACTCCAGAGCCGCCCAACCGCCAAGTAATCCGTTCTTCGTTTTCATATCACATTCCTGGCACAGGGCAATAAGCGTCTGTATATTTTCTATTTTCAATTTTTCGGCTTTCTGCGTGCATTTTTCGGCAGGGTAACCGCCACCCAGGTTTGCAACCGTGTCACGATGACTCGTTCCGTCTAAAAGATACAGTTTCGCTCTGTATATTGTCACAAGCTGATTTGAAAGAAGCGTCAGTATGGATATGGGTTCCTGCTTCAGCGACCTTAGTGTATAGAGAAGATTGTAACAAATCTCTCTTCTGCCGTCGAAAATCGCATCAATAAGCGCATATATGTTTTCGGAAGCAGGCTTTACTATAACCTTTTCAATATCATCTTTTGTAATCTGTGTTTCTTTGGAAAATGCAATGATTTTCTCAAACTCCGTCTTTATGGTGCGCATATCGCGTTCAAGGGAGTTTATAAGATAATTGGCACATTTTACATCAATGGTTTTTCCGCTTGCCGCTGCAATTTTCATAACCCAGCTACGCAGATTTGCCTCGGACCTGAGGGGAAATTCAACAACCACAGCACCGCCTTTTTCAGCGGCTTTCCTGACGGTGTTGGGTTTCTTTCCTTTTTCAGGCTGCTTTTCCCATATTATAACGCAGTTATAGGGGGCAACATTGGAAAAAACTTTTTCCCATTCTGCCTTGTTCTTGATGTTCCCCTCAAAAAGACCGCATTTACGGAAAACAATCAGTTTTCTTTCGCTCATAACAGGAAGCGTTTCCATAAAATCGCCTGCCTCATTTACCGGAGGAAGCTCCGTATGGCTTTGGTAGTTCATCATCTCCGACCACTCTTCGATGAGGACTTTTTTAAGCTCCCCGATACAGAAATCGATAAGATATTCCTCCGGTCCCTCAAAAATATAAAGGGGGGCGATTTTCCGTTCTTTAATTGCACTGCGAAGTTCTTCGTAATACATAATTAAACCCTTCTGTAAACACATAAATATACATTATATATTCTACCATATTTTCGGAAAAAGTTCAATAAAAAAGTAGGAAGTTTTATCGAAAAGGTTGATTTTAGACTTCGCCAAATATATACTTTAAATAGGAGGGATATTTTATGCGAAAAGAAGAACTTATCGGAAATGCCATGGCGGTAATGAAAAACGCATATGCGCCCTATTCGGAATTTACCGTAGGCGCGGCACTTCTTACCAAAAAGGGAAAAGTTTACACAGGATGCAATATCGAAAACTCCTCATATTCCGTGACAAACTGTGCCGAGAGGACAGCGCTCTTCTGTGCCGTAAAAAACGGAGAAAGGCAGTTCTCTGCAATTGCTGTCGTAGGCGGTAAGAAAGGACGGGTTGAAAATTACTGTTCCCCTTGCGGAGTATGCCGTCAGGCACTTAGAGAATTTTGCGACAAGGATTTTAAAATTTACCTCTACAACGGAGTGGAAATCAAAACCTATACTTTGGGCGAGCTTTTGCCGGAAAGTTTTGAGCTGGGGTGAGTTATGTACAACATTATAAGAAAAAAGCGTGACGGATTTGAACTGTCACGGGAAGAAATAACGAAATTTGTAAAAGAATATACGGACGGGAAAATTTGCGACTATCAGGCATCGGCACTTCTTATGGCTATCTGCATTAAGGGAATGACAGCTCGTGAAACAAGCGATCTCACAACGGCAATGGCAAATTCAGGCGATACGGTGGATTTAAGTGGGCTTGGTTCTCTTTCCGCTGACAAACACAGTACAGGCGGAGTGGGGGATAAAACCTCGCTGATAGTTCTGCCTATTGCCGCAGCGCTTGGTTGCAAAGTTGCCAAAATGTCAGGGCGTGGGCTTGGTCATACAGGGGGAACGGTGGATAAATTAGAATCAATCCCCGGTTACGAAACGGCAATCTCCCCCGAAAAACTTATTGAGCAGACAAAAAAAGTGGGTATTGCTCTTGCATCTCAAAGCGGAAACCTTACCCCTGCCGACAAGAAAATATATGCTCTGCGTGATGTTACGGGGACGGTAGAAAGCATTCCGCTTATTGCATCCAGTATTATGAGTAAGAAAATCGCATCCGGTGCGCAGAATATTGTCCTTGATGTAAAGGTCGGAAGCGGTGCTTTTATGAAAAGTATCGATGATGCGCGCGATCTTGCCAATGCGATGGTCGAAATAGGGAAAGCCTCGGGCAGAAATGTACGTGCCATTCTTACAAATATGGATATTCCGTTGGGAAATGCCGTGGGAAACTCCCTTGAAGTAATAGAAGCTATTGAAATACTCAAGGGTAACGGTGATAAAAACCTGCTCGATATTTGTTGTGTTCTTGCGGCAAATATGGCGTCAATGGCAGTAGGATTTGATGAGGAAAAAGCCCTTTCATTGGCTTATGAATCCGTCGAAAACGGATCTGCCCTTTTAAAATTCCGCGAATGGATAGAAGCGCAAGGGGGAGACGGCAGAATAGTTGACAATTATTCACTTTTGGGTAAAGCCTCGGTCGAAAAGGAAATCAAATCGGAAATTTCAGGCTACATAACCAAAATGGATGCAGAAAAAATCGGAAATATCTGCGTTGATTTAGGCGGCGGAAGAAAAACCAAGGAAGATAAAATCGACCATACTGCAGGAATTATTCTTGTTAAGAAAACAGGGGATAAGGTAGAAAAAGGTGAAGTAATCGCGAGGGTTTATACCAATAAGGAAGATGTGGTTATAAAGGCGGCGGAGGATTTTCTTAATGCAATTGAAATAGCTGATAAGAAACCTGAAATGCAAAAGTTAATATATGAAGTGGTGAAATGAGAAATGCACTTGCTTTTGCAAGTGCATTCTTTTAATTTATTGTGTTGCAGTTTTAAAATTTCCCTTCATAATATGTCGGTAGCAATGATGGAAATAAATTACCAAAGCGACAAGTGCTATTGCCCAGGTTATCGGGTAAGTTATGTAAACACAATCCAGAGTGCGATAAATCGGGAATACAGCAGCAAGCCACACTACCCTGAATACACATACTCCCAAAATGTTTGTAACCATAGGATAGATACTTTTACCCAAGCCTCTTACGGAAGATGCGTAAACAGAATGAGCCGCACCTATCATATTCGGGAGGGCAAGGTAGAAAAGCCTTAATTTACCGACTTCCATTGCAGCAGGGTTATCTTTAATAAATATTGCAAGGACATAATCGCTAAGGAAATAGGTTGTCCAGCCTAAAGTTCCGCTGATGCCTATTACAACCAAAAGGCACCTGAAGAGAATTTTTTTAATACGCCGGTAATTTCCTGCACCGTAATTTCTTGCTATGAAAGTCATTGCACATTGCCCCAAGGCACCATGTCCCATTTCGTAGTATGCGCCTGCACTGACTGCCGCCGTGTTTCCTGTTATGGCAGCAGGGCCAAACGAGTTTATGGATGTCTGGATAAGTACATTCGGAATGGAGAACATACAACTTTGTATCCCTGCAGGAATTCCGAATTTCATTATAGTAAAAAGCCTTTTCTTATATATTTTTACCTTTTTGAGGTGAAGCCTACTGCATCCTTCGTTTTTCATAAGAGAACGAATAACAAGAACAGCAGATACGCCATTGGAAATAACCGTTGCAAGTGCTACTCCGGCAATATCCATTTTAAATGCCCAGACAAAAAATACGTTAAGAACTAAATTGAGAGCTCCGCTTATAGCCAAAAACTTAAACGGAGATTTACTGTCGCCATGAGCGTTTATGATAGATGCGCCGTAATTATATACCAGGCTAAACGGTGCTCCTGCAAAATAAATAGTAAAATATTTTACTGCTCCGTTTAAAATATCACCTTCCACCCCCATAGAGGAAAGTGCGGGACGAGCTACTATAAAAGCAAGAATGGCAACAAATACACCGGATATAAGTGCAACTGCCATCGCATTATGTATATGTTCGGAAATATCTTTTTCGTTTTTCTTTCCGAGGGAGAAGGAAACCGCTATTGTCGCGCCTGAAGCAATCCCCATAAAAAGATTCAGCATTAAATTTGTGAGCGATGTCGTAGCTCCGATTGAAGCCAATGCATTAGAATTACACATTCTGCCGACTACAGCAAGGTCAGCGGTGGAAAAAGACATTTGCAAAATGCTTGATAAAAGAATAGGGACAGAAAACCGCAGTATGTTTAAAAACAGAGGTCCATCTGTCATATTTACCTCATTTTTTCTCAATGAAACCACCTCTTGGTAAGTTTATCTCGTTTAAATATACCACTTAAAAATAAAAAGTCAATAAGAAAACAGGGAAATTTGAGCTTATTTTAAAATTCCGTGTAAGAATATGAAATAAGGAAACGGCACTTACACTTGTAAGTGCCGTTTCCTTTTAACCAAAGTCGTGGCAAGAGCCACAGTCGATATTATATTTTTCAAATATGACAACAATTTTTTCAATCATTTCAAAATCTGACAGTTTATAATGTTGAGATAAAACGGTTTTAATATCTTCAAGAATTTCTGTCGAGAGTGAATGAACTTTATTTATTATTTTGTCATCTATATCGGCAAGTACATTCTGCACTTCGTTTTTTATAACATAAGTAAGTAGTTCTCTGGAAATACTGTTCATAGGAAACCTCCAATATGAAAATCATAACTTTCCTAAAGTATACTCGATATAACGACAATTGTCAATATACAAAGTATATTTTATGATTGTTTTGAGGTGAATTATAGTGATTACCTATGAGCCGTTTTATAGAACACTGAAAGAAAAGAATATAACAACTTACAAACTTATAACGCAGTATAATATAAGTCGCAGTCTTATTGACAGATTAAAACATAATAAGCCTGTGACAACTGTAACATTAAACGATTTGTGTAAAATCCTTGGTTGCAAAATCGAGGATATAGTTGAGTATATTGAGGAATAAGGGTAAAGACAAGCATTGTTGATACGATGTTTGTCTTTTTGTTGTAAAGAGTTCGACTCCCTGCGAGGAAAATCCGATGGCGGGAGTTCGTCAGAATCCTTTATGCTCGTATAGTTCCGCTTTCGCAGAACATTGACTCGCTAAAAGCATTCTTCCTCTCCGCTTCGAGTCACGCTCGACTCACCTGCTCGGCAGCATATGCCCTCGCGACGGTTCGTTGTCGCTACCAACTCTCGCGGGTATGGTTCGACTCCCTTTTAACGATAAAAAAACAACTACCCCTCTAGCGAGGAGTAGTTGTTTTTTTGGTGCCGATGGCGGGAGTCGAACCCGCACGGTGTTGCCACCGACGGATTTTGAGTCCGTTACGTCTGCCAATTCCATCACATCGGCTTAACGGATATGATTATACTATAATAAATAGGAAAAATCAATACTTTTTATTGAAAAAATAATTAGGTGGCGATATAATGAAACTTGAAAGGGGAGATATCCTTGAAAATCGGTGCATTGCTTAAATTTTACGAAAGCGGATATAACCGCTACGGTGACGAAAAGTACAAAAAAATAAAAGAGCACGGCTTTGACTGTGTTGATTTTAACATTATGAACACCGAAACGGAACTTTATGTGTCTGGCGAAGAACGATTTAAAGAAATTCTTCTTTGTGAAAAAAAATTGGCGGAAGATGCGGGCATAAAAATCCATCAGGTGCACGGGCCGTGGAGGATTCCCAAGGATTCTACCGAGGCAGACAGGGAAGAGCGTATGGAGAAAATGCAGAAATCCATTCGTGCGGCATCAATTCTCGGCGCAAAGTATTGGGTAATTCATCCCTTGATGCCCTGTGGTGTGGACGATCTGGTAACGGGATTTGCCGGCTCAACGTGGGAAATAAACCTCACATTTATGCGTAAACTTCTTGAAACTGCAAAGGAATACGGCATCACAATCTGCCTTGAGAATATGCCGATGAATAACTTCTCCATATCAACGCCCGA
>SVJW01000094.1 GCA_015068735.1 Oscillospiraceae bacterium | reverse complement strand
GACTTTTTTCCGAGCATCTTGAAATCACACCGAAAAAATATATAAATACAAAAAGACTTATTCTGGCACAGAAAAAAATCAGGCAAGGAGAAAAGCCTACACAGATATATCCAAAATGCGGTTTTTCAGAATATTCCACATTTTGGAGAGAGTATAAAAACTATTTCGGGTATTCCCCGTCGGAAGAGGCTGACAGGGAAATTGTTCTTAAAACATTTTTTTGACATAAGCCGTTGAATCAGCCTTTGGATTGTGGTATAATGATTTTATATAATGTAAAATGGGTGATTTTCAATGATAAACAAAGATTTATTGCAGAAAAAAATAGACGAAATCGCGCAGTACGACCTTGACGAAAACAATGTTTTCGGCTCAGCGTATACGGTAACACAAAACGGTGAAACCGTTATTGAAAGCTACTACGGTTATACTGATTCGAATAAAGAAAAAAAGGTTTCCCCTGACACTCTTTACCGTATCTGCTCTATGACTAAGCCCGTTACAACAGTTGCAACACTTATCATGGTTGACAGGGGGCTTCTCAGCCTTTCAGACCCCGTAAAAAAATATATTCCCGAATTTAAAAATATACATATTATTGATAAAGACGGCAACGACCTCGGCAAACCCGAGCATGAACTCGTTATTTCCGATATGCTTGCCCATGTTAACGGCTTCGGTACGGCAGTTGGCGAAAAAATGCCCCGTATGACGGAAGATGACCTTGCCACAATGGAAAACACCGTTTCCTATTTCCTCCGTGAGGGACTTGATTTTGAGCCGCTTTCAAAGCAGGCGTACACGGCATATGCATCATTTGATGCCGTTGCACTTATTATTCAGAAATTAACCGGAAAGAATTTTGAAGAATTTCTGCAGGAAGAAATTTTTATCCCCTGTGGTATGAAAGATACTACATATATACCAACAGAAAACCAATGGAAAAGAATAATTGCTCTCCACGAAAAAGCGGATGGGGAAAGCAAAGAAAGTCAGATTTCGCCAAACTGTGTGTTTGAAAATATCCCTGCAACTCATATGGTGGCAGGTGCAGGACTTATCTCCTCCCTTACTGATTATATGAAATTCAGCCTGATGCTTCTTACCGGCAAGGCAGGAGATAAGACTATTTTATCGGAAAAAGCAATAAAGCTTTTATCCACGGGATTTGCGCCCGAAGAGGTTATGCCCGGTCACACTCAATGGGGACTTGGCGTAAGAGTTATTACCAAGGACGGACATCCCTATCTTCCAAAGGACTCTTTTGGCTGGAGTGGTGCTTACGGCTCCCACTTCTGGGTAGACCCTGTTAATAAGATTACGGCAGTATTTATGAAAAATTCCCGTTTCGACGGCGGAGCAAACAATGCCTCTGCAACAAGATTTGAAAAAGCGGTGAAATCAGCATTGGAGGAATGATTATGACAATCCGTGAACAAACCGAAAAAATTGAACGTGAAACACTGTCCCCCTTTGCCACTCTTTCCGAAAAGACGAAGGGCAGAGCTGAAAAAGCCCCTCTTTGCGATATGAGAACGGAGTTTCAGCGTGACCGTGATAAGATTATTCATTCCAAGGCGTTCAGAAGATTAAAACACAAAACACAGGTGTTTATTACTCCTGAGGGTGACCATTACAGGACACGCCTTACCCACACGCTGGAAGTAAGCCAGATTGCAAGAACAATTGCAAGAAGTCTGCGCCTTAACGAGGATCTTGTTGAGGCAATGGCAATGGGTCATGACCTTGGACATACTCCGTTCGGTCACGCAGGCGAAGCGGCACTTAACGAGTTATGCGCTGACGGATTTATGCACAGCGAACAGAGTCTCAGAACGGTTGATGTACTGGAAAAGCTTAACCTTACATGGGAAGTAAGAGACGGTATATTAAACCATCCCGGTGGCGGAAACCCTGCAACAATGGAAGGGCAGATTTTGCAGATTGCCGACAGAATAGCATATATTAACCACGACATTGATGATGCTTGCCGTGGCGGTATCATCAACGAGAAAGATATTCCTGCAATTATCACCGATGTACTCGGAAAAACACATTCCGAAAGAATAAACACCCTGATTTGTGATGTTGTGAGAAATTCCTACGGAAAAAGGGAAATTGTAATGAGCAGCGAAGTGGAAGAAGCAATGACAAGACTTCGCAACTTCATGTTTGACTTTGTGTATGTAGGCTCTAAAGCGAAAGAAGAAGAAAAGAAAGTATTCGGTATAATAAAGGGTATTTTTGAATACTACACAGAAAATCCCGGCGCACTTCCCTTGCATTTGCAGGAAATCGCATGGAAAGAAGGGGTAGAAACCGCTGTCTCCGACTATATTGCCGGTATGAGCGACAGATTTGCGGTTTACACGTTTAACAATTTATTTGTGCCTAAATCTTGGGAAAAATTTTAAACTGAGGAGAAAAAACAATGTACATAGGTATTGATATTGGCGGAATGAGTATTAAAGCAGGGATTGTAAACGAAAATGGTGACATTCTTGCAAAATGTGCTGTTCCCACACCAAAAAATGATAACAAAGTTATGCTTGAGGCTATGCTTGAAGCTATCGAAAAGGCAATGGCTGAAGCAGGCGTAAAAAAAGAAGATATAGAGGCAATCGGTATCGGAAACCCCGGTGTTGTTGACAGAGAAAAAGGTGTTCTGGTAGAGGCTGTGAATATTGGCTACACCGATCTTCCCGTTCGTGAATTTCTGCAAAAGCACATTGGTCCTGTTCCCGTAATGGTTGAAAACGACGCTAACTGCGCTGCATTGGGCGAGTACTACAAAGCAGAAAATTCAAAGAATTTTGTGTTTATAACCCTCGGCACAGGCGTTGGCGGCGGAATAATCATAAACGGAAAGCTTTTCACAGGTGCCAACGGAGCTGCTGGCGAGCTTGGACATATTGTAACCCACTTTGAGGGAAGAGCGTGCAGTTGCGGAAGGCGCGGCTGTTGGGAAACCTACGCATCTGTAACAGGTCTTATTAAAACCACCGAAGAGCACCGTCATGAGATTAAGGGAATTGCTCCCAATGAAGAAATTTCGGGAAGAACTGTTTTTGACCTTGCAAGAAAAGGCGACAAGGATGCCGAGAGAGTACGCGATATGTGGATTGAGGAAGTTGCAATCGGAATTGTTGATATGGTAAATATCTTCCAGCCCGACTGCATTTTAATCGGCGGTGCAATTTCCAAAGAGGGAGATACAATACTTCTTCCCATTATTGATTATGTAAATAAAAACGCATTCTGTTCCGAAAGACTTACAAAACCGAAAATCGAAATTTCTAAAATCGGCGGCGATGCAGGTATTATCGGTGCGGCGCTTATTTATAAAAATTCACTTTAAAAGGAGAAATAGTTATGCTTATTGAAGAACAAAGAAATTTTCAGGTTTTCCCCTCTATTGTCCCTGCAAATGAGGAAAGCGAAATAACTATCCGCGCAATTGACGGACGCATTCTTTTTTATGACGACATTACATATGACATTCAGTTTATCCCCTCGGAGGAAAGCGATGTCCCCATTGATGACAAACTTACTCTCCGCGGTTATGAACTGAGCAGAAAGACATTTTCCGTACGCCCGCAAAACGGCGTTATAAAAATCAAATATTTCTTCTCCGACGAGCAGCGTTGGGGTATTAAAATCAGTACACAGGAGTATGAAAAGCACGAGAATCCTCTCATTGCAAAAATTCCCACTCCTATATGGCAGGGCATTAAAAAGCCGCCCAAGGACGGTGTAGTTCTCTACATTTATTCTCTTTATCCCGACCTTTACAACAAGAGAGTTCTCCGCGGAAATCTCCATCTTCACACAAATG
>SVJW01000093.1 GCA_015068735.1 Oscillospiraceae bacterium | reverse complement strand
TTGATGAAAAATATATCCGCTCAGGACTTGATAAGGCTCGTAATATCGGGCGTTTTGAGAAAATCTCCGATAATCCCACGGTGATTTTTGACGGAGCGCATAACCTCAACGGTACACAGGCGCTTGTGAATGCTATAAACCGATATTTCCCAGATGAAAAGCTTGCGATAATATATGCGGCAATGGCGGATAAGGATATTGATGCTTCTTTAAACCATTTTAAAGAAAACGGATTTTGTGAAAAGGCGAAGATTTTCACCGTTCCCGTAAAGGATAATCCCCGTGCGGAAACGCCCGAGAAATTGGCTGAAAAGTTCAGAAAATTCGGCTTTGATGCAATTCCTTATGAAAATATCGGTCAAGCATACGAAGACGCAGTAAAAGAAAACAGCATAATTCTTATTTGCGGCTCGCTCTATCTTTATAAGGACTTTACAGAATATAGAGATAACGAAAAATAAAATACTTGAATAAAAGAAAAAAATGTGATAAAATGTAAAATATTCATTTCTAAAAAGAGAGGTAGATTATAATGTATGAGATTTCAGCATTTGTCCTCTATTTCGTAGTAGTTCTCGGAATAGGTCTTGTATTCTTTTTGAAATCCAAAAATAGTGGTGAAAAGGAATATTTCCTCGGCGGACGTAAGATGGGGCCTTGGGTAACAGCAATGAGTGCTCAGGCATCCGATATGAGTGCATGGCTTTTGATGGGACTTCCCGGAAGCATTTTGGCTTTTGGTCTCGGTCAGGCATGGATTGGTATAGGTCTTGCTCTTGGTACTGCAGCAAACTGGATTTTTGTCGCAAAGAGACTTCGTAAGTTTTCAAAATCATCAGGCGATGCAATTACACTTCCCCAGTATCTGTCCAACCGATTTGCAACAAGTAACCCGGCACTTAAAATTGTGTGTGCTGTTATTTTCCTGATAAGCTTCACACTTTATGTTGCATCAGGCTTTTCTGCAGGTGCAACAGTATTTACTGAGCTCTTCCCGAAACTTGACCCAACAGTTGCCCTTGTTATATTTGCGGCAATTATACTTGTGTATACATTCCTCGGAGGTTACAAGGCAGTATGTTGGACTGACTTTTTCCAGGGAATCCTGATGCTTATAGCACTTCTTGCTGTTCCGATTGTAATTCTTCTGACAAAGAATCTTGATACAGGTTTGTTGAAAGACAGCTTTACATATATGGAAAAGGGCAAGGAAGTCACCTGTAACTTTACGACAAATCTTTTCAGTGCAAGCTGGCAGGAAATCGTTTCCGGGTTGGCGTGGGGGCTTGGCTATTTCGGTATGCCTCATATCCTTGTAAGATTTATGTCTATTGAAAAACCCTCTATGGTGAAGAAAAGTGCAACCGTTGCTATCGTTTGGGTTGTTGTAACTCTTCTTGCTGCAATTGTTATTGCTTACCTTGGAAGAATGGTTGTGGGTCCGGAACTTCTCCCCGTTGGTGGACAGAAGCTTGTTTTTGTCAGACTCGCACGTGCTTTGTTCCATCCTTTTGTTGCAGGAATACTTTTAGCGGCTATTATCGCGGCATCAATGTCTACGGCGGATTCTCAGCTTCTTGTAGCCTCATCTTCTTTTACAAGTGATATTTATAAGCCGCTTATCAGAAAACAAGCATCCAATAAAGAAGTTCTTTGGATAGGAAGAATAGTTGTTATCCTTGTTTCTGCTGTAGCATTCTTTATTGCAAACAGCGAAGGACAGGGTGCACAGGCTATTATGACCATGGTTGATAATGCATGGGGTCTTTTCGGCGGTGCATTCGGTCCTGTCGTTATACTTTCTCTTTTCTGGAAGCGCCTTACCTTTGGTGGTGCTCTTGCTGGTATTGTAACAGGTGCAGTTGTAGATATTGTATGGCTTCTTAAACTTACTGAATCTACAGGCGTTTATGAAATCCTTCCGGCATTCATAATTGGACTTATCGTAGCAGTTGCAGTTTCTCTTATTGATAAGAAACCTTCTCAGGAAGTTATGGCTATCTACGAAAAAGCAACAGATAACAGTATCGACGACTAATATATATACAAAAAATAGTTCAGGCGTTGCCTGAACTATTTTTTATCTCGCAAGGTTTACAACCATAATGCTTTTGAAAAATCCTGTTGAAATTGCGTATGCTTCCGAAACCAGCCTCCATTGCAATTTCACTTATGGGAAGATTTTTGTTTTCGAGCAATTTTCTTGCTTCGTACACCCTCAACGAATTTAATATTTCGGAAAAACCTCTTTTCCCGTTGCTGTTTAAAACGCGGCTCAAATGAAATGGTGTGACTCCCACATAGAGAGCTGTCTTTTCAAGGGTTATATTTTCTTTGAAATTTTCGGAAATATAAACAATAGCTTTTCTGTAAACGTCGTATTCAAAAACAGGAGAATCAGCTAGCTCTGATGAATTAAGAAAATCAGAAACCGTACAGTATAAAAGTGCCTTCTTCTTTAAATCATCCTCAAAGTTTTCGTCGATGATGTTTTCGATAAGAATACGGTTAACATCGCTGTATTTTACTGTTGGGGGGACAAATACCTTGCCGCTTAACATCCGGCGATATTCTGAAAGATACTCAGGCGGACAAGCGAGAACGAAAGCTCGGGAATCTTTTTCGTATTCATAACTGTGTACTTCGTAAGGCATTGAAATTGCCGCTTCACCCTCTGAGAGAGAATATGTTTTGTCCGATATTGTAACAGTTACCGCACCTTTAATGACATATATAAACTCCATATGACTATGAACGTGAGATGGGCTTGAATCCGTAATTATATTGGAGAAGAAAAAGTCAGAGATTCCTTTTTCAGGACTTACTTGATATTTCAAGGAAAAGCACCTCCATGTCAATTTTTGTCTATTATTCTATGCCTTTTTTCTTGCTTTGTCAAGGGAGCAATGCTATAATGACCTCAAGGGAGGTGCTTTATGGGATACTTACTGACGCTCATTATTCTACTCATAGGAAATGCAAATACGGTAGTTGGCAAAAACTATGTGAAAAGAAGTATGCGGATAAAAACCTCAAACAGCATATACATCCTGCTGGCACATCCCGTAGCGGCAATTTTCTTTTTCATACTTGCCGGGGGAAATGTTTCTCTTAATTTTTCAACGTTTCTTTTTTCGTGTGCCTATGGTTTGGTTTCGATATTTTCGGTAATTCTCACGTTTCGTGCTTACAGGGAAACAAATCTTGTATATATGAATGTTTTCAGCGGTGCCGGCTCATTCGTAATTCCGTTTTTTGTGGAATGGCTTTTGTGGGATGTGGGATTTTCCGGACTTGATTTTGTTTGTGTAATTCTGCGAGCAACCGCAATATTTATACCACTATTTTTTGATAAAGAAAAGCGAAAAGGTATGATCGTTTGTATGCTTTTGTTTGTTCTTAGTGCATCTTCATCTTTGGTTACAAGAGCATATACTTTGGCGCCGAACGTGTATCCTACCTCCAGTTGGTTTTTCTGGACCAATGTAATGGTAATCCCAATGGTGACAATTGCAGTACTTATGAAGGAAGGACCAAAAACCATTGCAAGTGACATCAAAGCGATGAAGCCTATACTTTATATTTTTATTATCCTGGCTACAGCAATGAGTAATGTTTCATCACTGATTTCCGTTAAGGTTATAACAATGCTCGGCACAACGATGTATTCGGTTATCTCCTCGGCAATGGGTATGGTACTGACCATATTGCTTTCAACTCTCTTTTTTAAAGAAGATATCAAAAAATCTACATATGTAAGTGCCGTACTTTCTGTTACGGCAGGAATACTCAGCGTTCTGTAGAAAGGAAGACGAAAATGGCAATTTATAACGAATCAAAAAACATTGTTCTTGAAAATGATCTTGTGAAGATAACCGTATCTTCCGAAACAGCTCTTGTAGAGAGCGTCTGGAACAA
>SVJW01000092.1 GCA_015068735.1 Oscillospiraceae bacterium | reverse complement strand
CTTCTTATGCCGGCTAAAGAAGGTACAGGTATCATCGCAGGCGGTGCTGTTCGTGCAGTAGTTGAGCTTGCTGGTATCAAGAACATCAGAACTAAGTGCCTTCGTTCCAACAATCCCAGAAATGTAGTACGTGCTACAATCGAAGGTCTTGCATCTCTTAAGGACGCAGCTGAAGTTGCTCGTCTCAGAGGCAAGGCTGTAGAAGAACTGTAAGGGGGAGAGAATAGTGGCTAATCTTAAAGTAACTCTTGTTAAAAGCGTTATCGGTTCCAAGAAGGACCAGATCGCTACAGTTGAGGCTCTTGGTCTTAAGAAAATCCGTGATACCAAAGAGCACGCAGATAATCCCCAGATCAGAGGGATGATTAACAAGGTATCTCATCTTGTTAAAGTTGAAGAAATCTAACATTAAGGAGGTGCGCAAAAATGAAACTTAATGAGCTTAGTCCCGCTATCGGCAGCAAAACCGAAGGCAAGAGAAAAGGCAGAGGCGCAGGTACCGGTAACGGAAAGACAGCAGGTCGCGGTCATAAGGGCCAGAACGCTCGTAGCGGCGGTGGCGTAAGACCCGGTTTCGAAGGTGGACAGATGCCTATTTACAGACGTCTTCCCAAGAGAGGTTTCAACAATATTTTTGCAAAGAAATATACCGAAATCAATGTATCAGATCTCAATAAGTTTGAAGACGGTACAGTAGTTGACGCAGCTCTTCTTAAAGAGACAGGCGTTATTTCCAAAATCCTTGACGGTATTGTAGTTTTAGGTCGTGGTGAAATCGCAAAGAAAATCACCGTTAAAGCAGCTCGCGTAACTGAAGGTGCTGCTAAGAAGATTGAAGCCGCAGGCGGCAAGGTGGAGGTGATCTAAAATGCTGCAAACTTTACGTAATGCATGGAAGATCCCTGAATTAAGAAAAAAGTTCTTATTTACAATACTTCTCCTGGTTGTATTCAGATTTGGTAGCGTTATCCCCGTTCCGTGGATTGATACTACAGCTCTCAAAGCTTGGATGAATCAGGGTGGAAACGGCACTACACTGTTTGATTTGCTCGACACCTTCTCCGGTGGAGCATTCTCACAGGCAACAATCTTTGCAATGTCAATTTCTCCCTACATCAACAGCTCCATTATTATGCAGCTTTTGTGTGTAGCAATCCCTGCTCTTGAAAGAATGAGCAAGGAAGGCGAGGAAGGCAGAAAGAAGATTACAGCAATCACTCGTATCCTTACTGTTGTTTTAGCTGCAGTTCAGGCATACGGACTTTACGTTACTCTTTACAACAAGGGTGCAATCATGACAGTTTCCGGAATTTCTCCGACTGTTGTGATGATTACAATCATTCTTTCTTTCACAGCAGGTACAGCATTCCTTATGTGGCTTGGTGAACAGATTACAGGACGCGGAATCGGTAACGGTATCTCAATGATTATCTTTGCAGGTATCGTATCAAGCGTTCCCTCAATGCTTCGCAGTGCATGGGTGAATTTCGGTAATGCACAGCAGTGGTATATGCTTGTATTCCTTGCAATTTTTGCAATTGCATCAATAGTATTTGTAATCCTGATTAACCAGGGTGAAAGAAGAATTCCCGTTCAGTATGCAAAACGCGTAGTAGGAAGAAAAATGTACGGCGGTCAGAATTCAAATATTCCGATCAAGGTTGCAATGGCAGGCGTTATGCCCATTATCTTTGCAATGAGTATCCTTTCTTTCCCCGGAACTCTTGTTCAGCTTTTTGCATCGAATGATCCCAACAGCTGGCTTGTAAAGGTAACAACCTTCATTACAGACGGTTGGATTTATCCCACATTGTATTTCCTTTTGATTGTAGGATTCACATATTTCTACACATCAATTTCTTTCAACCCAATCGAGGTATCCAATAATATCAAGACAAATAACGGTATGATTCCCGGACTTCGTCCCGGCAAGCCTACTACCGATTATATCTCTAAGGTTCTTAGCAGAATTACATTTATCGGTTCAATCTGTCTTGCTATAATTGCAGTACTTCCCATTGTTATCACTATGATAACAGGAACACAGATTGCGGCTCTTTCACTTACAGGAACAAGCCTCCTCATCGTAGTAGGTGTTGCTCTTGAAACAGTAAAAGAGGTTGAAAGTCAGATGCTTATGCGTCACTATAAAGGATTTCTTGAATAAGAAACTCTCAGGCGGCACGGAAAAGGTTTTTGCAACCTGAAAGAAGGGAAATAAATGAAGTTAACAATAATGGGCCCTCCGGGAGGCGGTAAGGGTACACAGGCTGAAATTCTCAGCGAAAAACTGGGTATTCCTCACATCTCCACGGGTGCCATAATCAGAAATGCCATCAGAGAAAAGACAGAGCTTGGAAAAGTTGCGGAAGGCTATATCGCTGACGGTCAGCTTGTCCCTGACGAGCTTGTTATCGATATGGTATCAAAGAGACTTTCGGAAGCAGACTGTGAAAACGGCTACATTTTAGATGGTTTTCCCAGAACTCTTCCTCAGGCTCAGGCGATGGACAAAATTGGTATAAAGCTGGATTTTGCACTTAATCTTATTGTTCCGGATGAGGTTATTGTAGACCGTTTGGGCGGCAGACGTGAGTGCAAAGTGTGTGCAGCTCCGTACCATGTGAAATTTAACCCCCCGGAAAAAGACGGAGTTTGCGACAAATGTGGCGGAGTTTTAATAACCCGCGCAGATGATGTTCCGGAAACAATCCTTCAGAGGCTTTCGGTTTATCATAAGCAGACAGAACCGCTTATCGGATTCTATAAAGAAAAAGGTCTTCTGGCAGACGCTGTCGGAAGAGACTCTATAGAAGATACGACAAAAGTTGTTTTGGAAGTGTTGGGAGTTAAAGGTTAATGATTATTTTAAAATCATCAAACGAAATACAAAAAATAAGGGAATCAGGAAAAATCGTCAGCGAGGCACTTAACCTTGCAGGCGAAGCGGTAAAACCCGGTATGACTACTTGGGAACTTAATGAACTCATAGAGAAAGTCATAGTAGGACATAAAGCCCGCCCGTCATTTAAAAATTATAACGGTTTTCCTGCAGCAAGCTGCATCTCGCCTAACTGTATAGTCGTTCACGGTATACCTTCCAAAAAGGTTATACTGCAGGAAGGCGATATAGTAAGCGTAGATGTAGGTGCATTCCTTAATGGTTATCACGCAGATGCGGCGAGAACCTTTCCTGTGGGAGAAATTTCACGGGAAGCAAGAACGCTTATTGATGTGACAAAAGAATGTTTTATGAGAGGTGCAGCACAGGCTGTAGCCGGTAACAGAATCGGTGATATTGGCTTTGCGGTGCAAAGCTATGCCGAAGAAAACGGATACGGTGTTGTCCGTGAACTTATAGGTCACGGCGTGGGAAGAAATCTTCACGAAGATCCCGATGTTCCTAACTTTGGAAACAAAGGAAGAGGACAAAGGCTTGCAAACGGTATGGTAATTGCCATTGAACCAATGATAAATGCAGGCACTGCGGCAGTTGACTTCGACAAGGAAGACGGCTGGACAGTAAGAACTCGTGACAGAAAACTTTCGGCACATTATGAAAACACTGTGGCAATCACTCCCGACGGTCCGGTTTTCCTTACTGTGTAGGTGAGTGTATGAATATCGGTGATGTAGTAGTATCTCTCAAAGGACACGATAGAGGAAGCTTTTATGTTGTAATCGGTGTTGAAGATGATTCAATACTTTTGTGCGACGGAAAAAGAAAACTTCTTTCAGATCCTAAAAAGAAAAACATAAAGCATCTTAACACAACGGGTGAGAAAGTAGATCTTTCATCATACACACCGCTTTATGATGCACATATCAGAAAAGCATTAAAAAAAGTAAGCAAAGAAATAAGCTTATAAAATTAAGGAGGTTGTAGCCTTGGCTAAAGAAGATGTATTGGAACTTGAAGGTACCGTACTTGAGGCGTTGCCTAATGCAATGTTTCAGGTAGAACTGGAAAACGGTCATCAGATTCTGGCACACATTTCCGGTAAGTTAAGGATGAACTTTATAAGGATTTTGCCCGGTGACAAGGTTACTGTGGAGCTTTCTCCATACGACCTCACTCGCGGAAGAATCACTTGGCGAGCAAAATAAATTT
>SVJW01000091.1 GCA_015068735.1 Oscillospiraceae bacterium | reverse complement strand
CAAAAATGCAGGAAGATGACCGTGAAAAATACGAACAGTTCTTCAAGGCTTTCGGTGCACAGCTTAAATGGGGTATTTATTCCAGCTACGGTACTAACAAGGAGATGCTTCAGAATCTTCTTCTCTTCAAATCCTCCAATGAAGGAAAGTATGTAACTCTCAAAGAGTACGTTTCACGTATGAAAGAAGGACAAGAAAAAATATATTTTGCTTCGGGAGATACGGTTGAAAAGATTGCACTTCTTCCTCAGGTTGAATCGGTAATAGCTCACGGCTATGAAGTACTGTATTTGACCGAGGATATTGACGAATTCGCACTTCAAATGCTTCGCACATATTCCGAAAAAGAATTTCTAAATGTGTGCAAGGAAAACCTTGATCTTTCAACTGATGAAGAAAAAGAAAAACTCAAATCTGAAAATGAAGCTGCAGAGGAACTCTTTAAGTTTATGAAGGAAAGCATCGGTGACGGCGTATCCAAGGTTCAGTTTACAAATACACTGGGCAAGCATCCCGTCAGCCTTTCCAGTGAGGGTAATGTCTCTCTCGGTATGGAAAAGGCATTGAATAAAATGCCCGGTGCAGAAGAGCAGCACATCAAGGCAGAAATCGTACTCCAAATCAACATCGACCATCCGCTTGCTGCTAAGCTAAAAGAACTCTTTGAGAGCGATAAAGACAGACTTGCTACCTACAGCAAGATTTTGCTTGCGCAGGCACGTCTTGTCAGCGGAATGTCGCTTGATAACCCGGCTGAAGTGAGCGACCTTGTATGCGGTCTTATGTTGTAAGCCGCTACAATTTGTGATTTAGCTTTAAAAAAGACAGTTTCACTTTTGAGACCAAGCTATAGAAAAATCGTTATATGAGAAAAATAGACTTGTAGTTTGCGTTACTCAACACAAACTACAAGATTCTTCTATCACGGAGGTGTATATGGAAACCAGAAATGATATTGCAAAGCTGACCTATGAACTGACTTATCACAGATATCTGATGAATAAGGGAAAGGCACGCAATTTATTTGTAGATTTAGAGATTTCAGAGTATATTGCCCTTCATAGTATCGCAAGGGTTGCTTCCGATAAAAAAGACTTATCTCAAAAAACATATTTAAGTGATTTGGCTGAACAATTGGAAATGTCCATCTCCGGTGTTTCCAAAATGATTACAAGACTTAAAGAACGCGGACTTGTTTTATGGTCTCACGATGGTGACGGAAGTGATGGCACCTATGTAGTTATAACCGAATCCGGTATCAATGCTATGTCGCGTCAGGAAAAGGTACTCGGCGATTACTACAGTAGAGTAATAGATAAATTCGGACACGATAATTTAATTCAATTATTGCAACAAATGGAAAAGCTTGAAGAAATAATGGATACAGAATTTATGGCAAAGGAGTAACTATATTTGAAAGCAGCACAATTTGAAAAATATATTGAAAACAAAGAATTGATTTGCCGTAAAAATGATACAATAGCACGACGTCTTTATGATGAATACGGTGTGAAAAAAGGTCTCCGAGACGAAAACGGCAACGGCGTTCTTGCAGGTCTCACCAATATTTCGAAAATTGTTTCAGCGAATGTTATTGATGGCAAAAAAACGTCATGTGACGGTCAACTTTGGTATCGCGGTTACCGTATAGAAGAACTTTTGGACAGCCTTTCTGAGAATGAACTTGGATATGAAAAGATTGCTTATCTTTTACTTATGGGTGAAATGCCTGATGATACCGAATCGCTTAACTTTAAAAAAATAATCGGCGATTGTCGTACTTTGCCTTCAAACTTTACAAGAGATGTTATTATGAAGGCTCCAAGCAGTGACATTATGAATTCTATGACAAGAAGCGTTCTCACTCTTGCATCTTACGATGAACGTGCAACTGACACAAATATTTCCAACGTACTGAAACAATGTATTCGTCTTATTAGTGAATTTCCATTGCTTGCGGTATATGGATATCATGCATACAACTATTCTGACAATCTTGATAGCATGATTATTCATCGTCCAAATCCGTCCCTTTCTACAGCAGAGAATTTTTTGATGATGTTGCGTCCTGATAAGAACTATACAGCAACAGAAGCAAAAGTGCTTGATACCGCACTTATTCTGCACATGGAACATGGCGGTGGCAATAATTCCACCTTTACCACAAGAGTTATCACTTCGTCGGGCTCTGATACCTACTCTACAATAGCGGCAGCGATGTCATCGCTGAAAGGCCCAAAGCATGGCGGTGCCAATATAAAGGTTATGGAAATGATGTCGGATATCCGAAATCATGTATCCGATTTTTTAGATAAGGATGAAGTGGCTTTCTATTTGACAAAGATTATAAATAAAGAGGCTTTTGACAAAACAGGTCTTGTTTACGGAATGGGTCACGCAGTTTATTCGCTGTCGGATCCGAGAGAGCGAGTCTTTAAGGGTTATGTAGAAAAGCTTGCCGAAGAAAAAGGCAGAGAAAAGGATTTTGAACTCTATCAAAATATTGAGGAGCTTGCACCGAAGCTTATCGCAAAGTATCGGCGCATTTATAAGGGTGTAAGTCCAAATGTTGATTTCTACAGCGGTTTTGTTTATGATATGCTTGGCATACCGCAGGAATTATACACGGCTATGTTCGCTATTGCACGTATCGTCGGTTGGAGTGCTCACCGAATAGAAGAACTGATCTGCACCGATAAGATCATTCGTCCTGCGTATATGAGCGTAATGGAAGAAATTAAACAGTGAAAGATGTATCAACAAATCGGCGAAAGGAGTTAGTCGGAAGAAAGGAAAATGAAAACAATATTAAAACGGCTTCGAGAACAATACAATTATTCTGTCGAGGAATTATCCCTTTATTTCAATGATGATGAAAATCTAATAAAAGCTTGGGAATCAGGTGCGGCAGAACCGACGATTTCTCAGTGCCTGATTTTGAGTAAGCTTTATGGTATTTCGATAGATGAAATGTTTTCGGGATATGATATAAGAACCGCTGTTTCGCCGAGACATACAGAAAAGCTTGAATACGAAGCAAGGCTTAATCGTATAGCAAATCGTTGGTTTAATTGATGCATGTATTTCAATGTAAAGATAAGGAGAATTTAAAATGAAATATGAAATTGCTTATATCAGCCAATCGGGAAATACCGAAAAGCTGGCTCACGGAATAGCAGACAGCCTTCCTCACAGAGATACATTTGTAACGGATCTTTCCTGTGAGGAAATCACGGGGAAAGCTGATACATATTTAATATGCTTTGGTATGAAAAAAGAAGCGATACCGTTAAAGGTTATGGAAGTGTTGGAAGAGCTTGAAGGCAAAAGTATTATGTTTTTTGTTACTGCATCAGTCAAACCGACAGAAGATAATGTAAAGGAAATAGAGCGAAGATTGGAGCCGTTTATGCCAATTGAGTGTGATTATAAAGGCCTATATCTTTGCCCCGGACAAGTTTCCGATGAAAAGTTTGAAAAGCTGTTAACGCTCCATTCACAGCAACCGGATAACATGCAAATTAGTGAGGCGCTTGAGATTTGCAAGCAAACCTTCGGACGTCCGAACCAAGAGGATATTGACGATGCCTGTGATTTTGCTCGTGAAAAATTAGATATAGAATAAAAGAGGTGATAGTTGTTGGCTAAAGGAAAATATGCAAAAAAGAGATTACGTAAGCAATTACGGGAATGCTCCATTAAAGCATCGGGGCTATCTACTCGTGTAGCAAATGCATTAGATAAAGTGGGAATACATTCACTGGCTGATCTTGTACGAGAAGACGATGAATCGCTTTCGGCACTTCCGGGTATTGGAGAATCTGCAATGGATGAAATCCGAACAGTTAAAGGGAATATCAAAGAAACAAGCATAACGAAAAAAATATAATGTTAAAATACTGAGAAAAACTCCACTTCATCATTATCAGTGAAGCGGAGTTTTCTTTATTGATTAACCGTCTTTTAATTCTTTTACCGTGCGAATTTCTTTCGCAGGATTTTCAATGTAGGCAAACAATTCATTCAAATTATCCGTTGTAAAGTACAGCTCCTTACAGTTCTCACGAATAAAGTTCTTTTTCATTGCCTGCTCAATAGCGTGATTGATCTCGTCGTAATATCCTTTTAAATTGTAAATGGCGATGGGTTTGTTGTGGCGACAGAGCTGTTTTAAGGTCAAAATCTCGAAGAACTCTTCAAAGGTGCCGAT
>SVJW01000017.1 GCA_015068735.1 Oscillospiraceae bacterium | reverse complement strand
GGCGGAATCGGCAGACGCGCACGTTTAAGGTGCGTGTGGGAGACCATACGGGTTCAAGTCCCGTCTCTCGCACCATAAAAAGAAGACATCAACCGAAAGGTTGGTGTCTTTCTTTTTATGTATGAAATGAAAGGGACTTGAACCTGAAAGAACAGATACCGAAAAGATAGCAGCGAAGCGAAATCTTTTCGGAGAGGAAGAATGTAAGAAGCGCGCGAAGTTTTGCGCTAGCATAACAGAGCAAGTCAAAATACATTCTGACGACGTCCCGTCTCTCGCACCGCGTCGGAACATGCATAGCTTGTTCCGATTTTTTTACAAAAAAATCAATCACACGCATAGCAGTTCCTCCTTTTCGCAAAAAGCACGTTTAAAAATTCTGCTCGGTTGTAAACGCCCTCACAACGAATTTTCTACACTACCACTTTTTTGCGAGCCTTACCGAAAGGTTGGTGTCTTTCTTTTTTGTAATATTAAACCTTATATTTGCATTATCGAAAATTTAGATTGTCATTTTTTTCTTTTGGTGATATAATGACTGTGTATGTAATAAGAAACCAGAACTTGCGAAAGAGGTAACCATGAAAATACTTATAATACGGCACGGTGATCCTGATTATTCTATAGACTCCTTGACAGAGCAGGGGTGGATAGAAGCAGAATGCTTGAGTGAAAAACTTATAAATATGGATTTAACTTCTATTTACTGCTCAACTCTTGGCAGAGCAAAGGACACCGCATCAATTACACTAAAAAAACTTGGCAGAGAGGCTGACGGCGTTTTTGAATGGCTGAAAGAGTTTCCGCCTGCCATACTAAAACCGAGCGATAAGGAAGAAGATGTTTGCTGGGATTGGCTTCCTGCCGACTGGACTTGCGAAGATAGATTTTACCACAAAGAAAAGTGGAGCGAAGTTCCCATTATGTCTGAAAATCATGTCCGTGAAGAGTATGACAGAGTAACAGGTGAATTTGATAAACTTCTTGCAAAACACGGATATGTACGAGAGGGCAATTATTATCGTGCAGAAAATCCCAATATGGACACTATCGCAATATTCTGTCATTTTGGCTTGGGTTGTGTTCTCATAAGTCATCTTCTGGGAATTTCGCCTATGGCGTTGTGGCACGGGATGTGTGCCGCGCCCTCGTCCGTATCAACTCTTACAACGGAAGAAAGAAGAGAAGGTATAGCATATTTCAGAATGAACAGTTACGGAGATGTATCCCATCTCTATGCAAAAGGTGAAGAAAGCTCGTTTTCGGCAAGATTCTGCGAAATGTATAAAAACGAACACGAAAGGCACGATTAAACGTATATTTTAATCGGTCTTGGAGGAGAGAGGGTAATATGAAAAATCGTAAGTGGATTCCTATCCTGTTGTTTGCAGCTGCACTTTATTTTTTAGTGTGCGCAATAGATATCGTTGTTTATAAATACAGGTTGATTCCACATTTTGGATTTCACGAATATTCGTTCACGGAAAAAGCTTTTATAAGTTTCCTGTATTTCATCCCGATGTTTATAAGTATATTTCTTTTTAAAAAAGATAATGCGAAAAAATTCATTATAGACATAGGCTTGTTTTGGTTATTGCATTTGGTGTTGTCTGCTTTGATAAATATACCTGAGTGGGCATCCTTACATATAAGTGGCTTTGAAACGTTTGTATATGAAGTGAATCCTTCAAGGCAGGAAATATGGTTTAAACCATATTTCGGTGTCTTTTGCGGGATGATTATAGCAGGCGTTATTTCGAATTTAAAGTACCGAAAAAATATGAAGCAGGATATAAATTTACCCCTGAAGGAAACATTGTGAAATATCTTCAGGGAGAAGTACAGAGCCTTTAATAAAGGAGTTTATTATGTTAAATAAAACCAATCTTGAAAAAATGGGTTTTTCCTCGGAAGATGCAGAGAGAATTATAGAGCTTAATTCAAAGTATGCACACATAATTGCTCCGATTGTTAAAAAATATACGGACAATATAGACACGGAAAAACCTTTTGAACCGTATAAAGATGCAGAATCGGGAAACATAGCAACACAAAGAGCGGATGATTTTATAAAGGATGTGCAAACGGCACTTCCCGAACTTGATGAGTATGCATCCAGACTTGTAGGTTGGATTAACTGCGTTCCTTTCCTTTATGAAACCTATAAGCAAATCGGCATCAGCGAAGAACTTTTCTTCGATACGATGAAAGACTTTTCCTACAAATTGCAGGAATGTAAAACCCTTCACAACGCTTTCGGGTTGTTCGTTGATTGGTTCTTCATCATATTTGAACTGAAAGCCATAGCCCTCGGCAGACTTGAGTTTGAAGTGAAGCCTTTCGGCAGGGAAGAGTATTCCTGCGGAGGCTATACCTTGAAAAAGGGCGAATATACATACTCCTGCCACATTCCATCAAGCGGAAAGCTGACTGTTGATATGTGTATGGATTCTTTCCACAGGGCATACGAATTTTTCAAACCTCAGCTTAAAGGGGATGTAATTCCCATAGTCAGCTATACATGGCTTTTCTATAAACCCTACCTTGAAAAGGTTTTTGCAGAGGGCTCTAATCTTAAAAAGTTTGCAGACCTTTTTGACATAATTGGTAATTTCAGTTCAGAGGACAACTTCAAGGATTGCTGGCGCATATTTAATAAAAAGTACGACGGCACTACCGAAAATCTTCCTGCCGATACATCCCTCAGACGTAGTTTCATAAACTACATCAACAACGGAGGTGACTTCGGGGTAGGCTACGGAATCCTCTTCTATAACGGAAAAACAAAAGAAATTTTGAAATAAGGAAGCGAAAAACTTGGACACGTTCATCATAGTTTCACTTGTGGCAGTTGGATTAGGTGCAGGATTTATTCAAAGAGTCAGCGGATTCGGACTTGGCATTTTTGCAATGCTTTTTCTGCCGTACTTAATGAGTGAGCCGGCTTCAGCAACGGCTGTATCTTGCCTGATTTCCTGCGGAGCTACAACCTACAACACAGTAAAATACAGAAAGCACATTCCATATAAGACTATTCTTCCTCTGCTTTTTGCATCGCTTATAACGATTCCCATAGCGGTTTACTATGCGGCGTCAATTTCAGGTAATTTTTTTAAGATGCTTTTGGGAATAGTTCTTATTCTGATTAGCCTCTATCTTCTGTTTTTTGACAGTAAAATTTCAATAAAGCCTACTGTAAGAAACGGACTTCTTGCAGGTACTGTAGGTGGAACGTTAGGCGGCCTTTTCTCAACAGCAGGTCCCCCTGTAGTGCTTTATCTCACATATGCGACAAAAGAGAAAATGGCATACTTCGCAGGGCTTCAATTTTATTTCTGTCTGACAAATTACTACGCTACCGCATTCAGAATAGCGAATGGGGTTATTGACAGAGTGGTACTCATTGCTGCATTAGTCGGCTTTGTCGGTTGTATGGCAGGCGATTTACTTGGCAAAATGGTTTTTGATAAACTTGACGGAGCAAAACTCAAGAAAATAATTTACGTAGGAATGATTATAAGCGGAATACTAATGATTATATAAGGAGAGATAACAATGCTTTTATACATTATAAGACACGGAGACCCCAACTATGAAAAAGATTGTCTTACCGAAAGGGGCAAACTTCAGGCAGAAGCGGTAGGTAAGAGAATGTTTGATTCAAAGATTGACAGAATTTTTTCTTCACCTATGGGAAGAGCGCAGGAAACTGCTGAGCCTGCCTGCAGACTTTTAGGATTAGAGAAGACTATTGAGCCTTGGACACATGAAATAGAGGATGAGAGACTTACTCCTTTCCCCGACGGAGAAATAAAGTCTATTACACTTGTCCAGAATACTTACTACCGTGAAAACGGATACATAGATTATCCTTTTGACAAAGCGTTCGAAACTCCCGGTTTCAGTGAAACTCAGTTGAAACAGAAAGTACAGTCTATCGCTGACGACGGAAGGGAATTTCTTGAAAGACTTGGTTATAAGGAAGAAAACGGTGTTTACCGAATCCTTCGAAATAACGAAGAAAAGGTTGCCCTTTTCTGTCACTATGCTTTTGCAAAAAGCTGGCTTTCCACACTTTTACATATTCCCATTCATATTATGTGGGGAGGATTTGACTATAATCATACCGCTGTTACAGTGTTGGAATTTGCAAACAATGAAAACGGATTTACCGCGCCCAGATGTCTTTGCTTTGCCGATGTTTCGCATCTTTATGCAAACAATCTGGATCTGATTATAAATAACAGAACGGAAATATAAATGGAGGTTTACATATGAACAATATAAAATCAGCAGTAGAAAAACACAAAGAACTGATTTTAGAAACAGAAAGATATATATGGAAGCATCCTGAAACGGGATATAAAGAAGTAAAAACTTCCGCATATATGGCAGAAACTTTCAAAAACCTTGGCTACGACCTTGTTATGGCTGATGGTATTACAGGTTTTTATACTGTTCTCGATACGGGAAAACCGGGCCCCGAAGTTATGATTCTTGCCGAGCTTGACTCTATAATTTGCCCTACACACAAGGATGCCAACCCCGAAACAGGTGCAGTTCACGCCTGCGGTCATAATGCAGAGTGTGCGGCTCTTGTAGGAATTGCCGCCGCACTTAAAGAACCGGGTATGCTTGATAATCTTTGCGGAAGAATCCGCCTTTGTGCAGTTCCTGCGGAAGAGCATATGGAAATGGACTACCGAAAATCGCTTAGAGACGAAGGCAAGATAAAATACTTCGGCGGAAAAACTGAGTTCTTGTCAAGAGGTTATTTTGACGGCGTAGATATTGCGTTTATGGTACATATGTCCTCCGAGTTCTCTGTGGATAACGGCTCTGTAGGATGCCTTATAAAGAAAATAACATTCAAAGGTGTAACGGCGCACGCAGGTGGCGCTCCGTGGGATGGAAAGAATGCCCTTTATGCGGCAAACTGTGGACTTAATGCAATAAATGCTTTAAGGGAAACTTTCAAAGAGCAGGATATCATAAGAATACATCCCATCATTACAAATGGCGGTACTATTGTAAACGGTATTCCTGATAAAGTAGTTCTTGAAAGTTACATCCGCGGTGCTAATTTCGATGCTATCAACGATGCCAACAGAAAGGTAAACAGAGCTCTTGCAGGTGCGGCACTTTCTCTTGGCGTAAATGTGGAAATTGAAGATGTACCCGGTTATGCTCCTCTTATAAATGATAAAAATATGATTGACCTTGTATGTGATGCAGCGGAAGAATTTATTCCGGAAGAAACAATGAAAAGGAAAGACTTTGTGTATTCAATCTGCACTGATATGGGCGACCTTTCAGCGATTATGCCCGTTGTACACCCCTATTGCGGAGGTACTGAGGGCGGACTTCACGGAAGCGAATTCTGTGTTAAAGACCACGTTAAGGCTTGCGTGAAAAATGCGATACTTCAACTGGGAATGCTTAATCTCTTGCTTCAGAATGGTGCAGAAAGAGCAAACAAGGTTATAAAAGAGCATAAACCCCTGTTTGCAAGTAAAGAAGAATATCTTTCCTTTGTGGATAGTCTTAACTCTTCAGGCGACAGGATTGAATACAACGGCACAGATGTTGCAACCGTAAAATTATGATGGGAGAAAAACAATGGTAAAACATATTATTTTATGGAACCTTAAAGACGAATTCAATAACGACGAAATCAAAAAAGGTATAAAAGAGGGGATAGAGTCCCTTATGGGAAAAATCCCCGGACTTCTGGAAATCAGTGTGCAGACGGAGAAACTTGACTCCTCTACTGCGGACGTTATGCTTTACTCTGTTTTTGAAAGTGAAGAAGCATTAAAGGCATATGCCGTTCATCCTGCACACGTTGAAGTTGCCAATACGAAGGTAAGACCTTTTACCGCATCACGCGCTTGCCTTGATTTTATTGTGTGAAAGGCGGAATTAAAGTGAGCAAAACAGACTGGAGAGCAAAGTGGATCTCCCTTGGTTGGAAACAGGATGCATATCCGATGAATATTCCCATTGCATATAAAAAAGAATTTTCAATCGATGAAATTCCCCAAGATGCTCAACTTAATATTGCGGCATATCAGCATTATGCTCTCTGGCTGAACGGAAAAACGGTCAGCCATGGTCCGTCACGCTCTTTCCCCGGAACTATGTACTATGACACGATAGACATTACGGAATATCTCATGATAGGAGAAAACCACATTGCAGTAGTTGTTTTTCCTGCAAATCCTGCATTAGGTTACAGTATATATGAAAGAACGGGGCTTTTAATTCAAACAAATGTAGGTATTTATACGGATTCATCGTGGAAAGTAGCACCTGCGAATTGGTACGGACTTTCAGACCTTGTCCTGTCACTTCCGGCAGGTTATCAGGAGCATTACGATTCACGGAAAACACCTGCCGACTGGAAAATCAAAACACCTTCCGACTGGCAGAATGCGTTTGTCCTTGGAGGGGTAAGTACACCGCCGTGGAAAACACTTTCTCCCCGTGAAATTCCGCTTCTTACCGAAAAAGAAATAGAAGGAAAATTAGTATGGCAGGGGAAAGGTAGCCGTGAAATTATTGAAAGCGGTAATCTTGCAATAGCTTTTGAAAATGAAGCTTTGTCCACTGCAGACGGTGACGACTGCAATGTTTTCACCTATGATTTTGGTAAAACCCGTTACATAAGACCTGCGATTTCCTGTGAAGAGCTTTCAGGAAATGTCCGTTTTGAACTTTATTACAGCCTTGTGTTTGACGGAAAACCCTGTGTTGACCGTGCTTTCCGTACCGCAAGGGAAGGCTTTGCAGATTCTTTTACCCCCTCGGAAAATGAAATGGAATGGGAAGCTTTTCTTCCCAAGGGATTCCGCTTTTTGACAGTCAAGGTAGCAGGGGACGGTAAGTGCCGTTTTACCATAAAAAGCAAGGCAGTAGATTATCCTTACGGGGAGGGAAAACTTCTTCACAGCGATGATGAACTGCTTCAAAAGATATGGCACACAGCGGCAGAGACTATAAAATCATCTACCAATGACGCAATTGTGGACACCTGTTCAAGAGAGAATATGCTCTGGACAATGGATGCCTGCTTTACTGCCGAGGCGGCGTATACCACCTTTGGTGAACTTCAAATGTGGAGAAGATGTCTGTCTTTAATCGGTCAGGGTATTGATTCTGACGGTATTCCATCCGCAGTTGTGCCTGCACAAAAAACTTATATGATTTTATTCGACCAGGCGTTTACTTGGGTAAGATCGTGCCTTAAATATTGTGAAGCTTCAAAGGATTTATCCCTTTTAGAAGAAGTTTCTCCCAAAATCACAAGCCTGCTTTATCTTTGCGAAAAACATATAACCGAGGAGGATTTGTTTTCACCTCCCGATTATTCCTGGCATTTTGTAGATTGGGCGCCTATTGATAAAAGACCGTATTCACTTCCCGTGAATGCACTTCTCATTATGGCGGCAGATGCAGGGGAGAAGATAGGAAGTTTGGTAAACAATGAAAACCTTGAAAGGCTTTCTCTTCGTATTGCAAACCGTTTGAGAAATGCTGCACAGAGCTTTTACAGTGAAGAAGACAAGGCTTTCATAACACATATAGAGCCAAAAGAAGAAATTCCACATAACTCTTTTGGGTTTATAGAAGCACATCAGAAATTGAGGTGCGTAATTCACGGAAATTCCCTTGCAATCACAGCTAAAATAGGAACGGAAGAACAGCGTAAAAACGCGGCAGCATTCTGCGTTGATGCAATTGCAAATCAGTCGCCTTATACAAGCGGAATGGATAATTTTTTCGGACCCGGTTGGACGGATACGCTCCTTGCTCCGCTTCTTGACTATGGCTACGAAAAAGAAGTAATTGCTTTCGTGAAAAAGGCGTACGGTGCATTTATAGATGTGAAAGCTCCCACTTTCGGGGAGAATTTCCTCCCATCGGAACATAATTCCGCCCACGGCTGGGGTGCAAGTGTAAATACTCTTCTTGACAGAATATTTTAGTTGACAAAATGTGAAAGTTTATGTTATCATTACTTAGTACGGCAATGAACGTGTGTAAGTAGAAAAGGCGTATCACTTCCGAGAGAGGGGGAGTCACGGGCTGAAAGCTTCCCTGTAGTGTGTCTTTTTGAATTTCAGCACGGGAGCCCTCCGTGAAAAGCCAATGCGCGTTAAACGGAGCGTGATACTGCGTTAATGTATAAAAGTGCAGGGCATATTGCCTTGAATAAGGGTGGTACCGCGAGAACTCTCGTCCCTTTGTGGACGGGAGTCTTTTTGTTTGTTATTAATTAAAATTTACATACATTATTTAGGAGGTTATTCGTATGAACAGTAAAGTAACAGAAATTAAAGCACTGTTTGACGAAAAGCTCGCTCTTGTTACTACTTCCGAGCAGGTTGAGGAATTAAGAGTTGAGTTTATGGGTAAAAAAGGCTCAGTAGCAGCGCTTATGAGCGAACTCAAAAACGTACCCAACGAAGAAAAGAAAGCATTCGGTCAGGAGGTAAACGTTCTCAAACAGGAAATTGAAACAAAGATTGCTGAAAAGAGAGCCGCTATCCTTGAAGCTGAACAGCAGAAACTTATCGACAGCGCAGAAGAGTATGATGAGTCTTTGCCCTATGATATCAAGACAGGTTCTTATCATCCCATCACTCTTGTGCAGCGTGACCTTGAGAGAATCTTCACATCAATGGGCTTTACTATTGAAAACTATTCCGAAATAGTTGATGACTACCATTGTTTTGAGGCTCTTAATATTCCCAAGCATCACCCTGCCCGTGATATGCAGGATACCTATTATTTAAGCACAGAGAATCAGCTTCTCAAAACCCACACATCTGCGGCACAGAATGCCATTATGAAGAAATACGGTGCACCTCTCCGTGCAATTTTCCCCGGCAGATGCTTCCGTAACGAATCTACAGATGCGTGTCACGAAAACACATTCTTCCAGATGGAAGGTATTATGATTGATAAGGATATTTCCATTTCAAACCTTATCTACTTTATGAAGACAATGCTTTCAGAAGTATTCCAGAAGGATGTTACAGTTCGTCTTCGTCCCGGATTCTTCCCCTTTGTGGAACCCGGTTTTGAGCTTGACATCAAGTGCCTTAACTGTGGCGGTGAAGGCTGTCCTTCCTGTAAGAACTCCGGTTGGCTTGAACTTTGTCCCTGCGGTATGATTCATCCAAACGTTCTTGCACACGGTGGCATTGATTCCGAGGAATACACAGGCTTTGCATTCGGTCTCGGTCTTACAAGACTTGCAATGATGAAGTATGGCGTTAAAGATATCAGAACATTTAACAGCGGAAGCCTTAAATCACTTTCGCAGTTTAAGAATGAGTAAGGAAGGGGGATTTTATAATGTTAGTTTCAATGAATTGGATAAAAGAATATGTTGACCTTGCAGGAGAAGACCTCGAAAAACTCATTATGAAGTTTACTCTTTCTACTGCTGAGGTTGAGGATATTTACTTTAAAGGTAAAGAAGTAAATAATGTAGTAGTTGGCGAAATCGTTTCTTTTGAAGCACATCCCAACTCCAAAAAGCTTCATATATTGAAGGTTGACGGTGGCGACAGAATATACGACTGCGTATGTGGTGCGCCCAATGCGGCTCTCGGTCTTAAAGTTGCGTTTGCAAAGGTTGGCGGTAGTGTTCCCGGCCTTGAAATTGCAAAGAGAGAGGTTGCAGGTTACGTTTCCGAGGGTATGTGCTGTAGCGAGGCAGAGCTTGGCATCAGCGATGAAAACAGCGGAATTATGGTACTTGATCCCTCCCTTAAAAACGGTACAGACCTTAAGGAAGTTTTTGATATAGACGACGTTGTATTCGAGGTTGATAACAAGTCCCTCACAAACCGTCCCGACCTCTGGGGTCATTATGGTATTGCCCGTGAATTTGCGGCGCTTACAAAGAAGGAGCTTAAGCCCCTTTCTCTTACAGAGCCCGTTTACAGCGGAGATAAGAAAATCCCCGTAACAGTTACAAGAAATGACCTTGTATACAGATATTCCTGCCTTGAAGTTTCCGATATCAAGGAAAGCGTAAGCCCCATGAATATGCGTATCCGTCTTTACTACTGCGGTATGCGCGGAATCAATCTTCTTGCTGACCTTACAAACTACATTATGCTTGAACTCGGTCAGCCTACTCACGCATTTGATGCAAGAAAGATTGATGCTATTAAGGTTGGCACTCCCGAAAGTGCAATGAAGTTCACAACACTTGACGGCAATGAACGTGATATCGACACAGATACACTTCTCATTTACAATAACGATACTCCCGTTGCAATTGCAGGTATTATGGGCGGTCTTGATTCCGAAATTATTGACGGAACAACCTCCGTTGTGCTTGAAAGTGCAAACTTTGACGGTGTTTCTGTTCGTAAGTCTTCTTCAAGACTTGGACTTCGTACCGATGCAAGTATGCGTTATGAAAAGATTCTTGATCCTGAAATCACAATCACCGCAATCAAGAGATTCCTCAATCTTCTTCTTGAAATTGACCCCGGTGCAAAGGTTTCTTCTCAGATTACTGACGAATACGTTCAGAAGTACGACACAATAGACCTTACATTCACAAAGGCATACGTTGACCGTTATACAGGTATTGACATTCCTAATGAGCAGATTCTTTCTACACTTAACCTTCTCGGATTCAATGCAAAGCTTAGTGGGGAAGAGTTCAGCGTAACAGTACCCTCCTGGCGTGCAACCAAGGACGTTACCATCAAGGCTGACGTTATTGAGGAAATTACCCGTATCTACGGCTACGACAACTTTGAAATCACAACAACAAGAAGCGCACTTGTTCCCGTAAGAGAAACAGTTATGCACCGTGACAGCGAATGGATAAAGGATATACTTGTTCAGCGCTATATGATGAACGAAGTTCATTCCTACATCTGGTGCGACGGTAACAAGTACAAGAAGCTTGGGATCGACGTAGAGGAAAATGTAACAATCCTCAATATAGCAACTCCCGAAAACGGAACTATCCGTAACAGTATGCTTCCCACACTTCTCACTTTCGCTTATGAGAATAAACAGTACGCACCTGCTTACGGTCTCTTTGAAATCGGTAGAGTAGTTGAAGGCGTAAAGAACGGAGAAGCTAACGAAAGACAGCATCTTGGTATCACTCTCTATGACAAGACCTGCAGTGAAAAAGAGCTTTACTTCAAGGCGGTTGAAATCGTAAGATATATCGCTGATCAGCTTCGTCATACAGAGCCGAAGTTTACAAGAATTGCTCCCCAGCACGCTTGGCAGCATCCTAAGAACACTTCTGAAATTTCTGTAAACGGACAGAAAATAGGTGTTCTTTGCACACTTCACCCCTCAAATCTTAAGAAGATTGACAAGAATGCTGCGGTTGTTTGTATCGAAATTGATATGGCTGATTTTGAAAATGCAAAGGCAACTGCACTCAAGTTTGACGAACCTTCAAGATTCCCCAGCGTTGACTACGACCTTTCATTGGTTACAAACGGCAAGAAATACGATGAAATTGCTTCCGCTTGGGTAAACGAAAACATCCCCGAACTTGATGGCGTAAAGCTTGTTGATACTTATGAGCTTGACGGTGAAATGTCAATTACTCTTCGCTTTGCATTCTCATCACCTGAAAGAACTCTTTCTATGGAAGAAATTCAAAAGCATATAGATAAAATAATAGCAAATCTTACAAATTTGGGTGTAACTCTCAGAATATAAACGCGTTAAAAGGCATCTTTCCAAGGAAAGATGCCTTTTGTTACCGTATAGGAACGCAAATTCCTATACGGTAACAAATATTTGATTTTAAGCCGTGCGAGAATTTCCTCGCAATGCTCGGAAAACGCACATGGCACAAAAAAGCGATTATCTCCGCGCCACAGCGACGGAGTCGCTTTTTTAGTGCAAAAAGTTGACATTTGTTTCAAAATAAGATAAAATATATAAGAATGTGCAGTAGTATCTCAGGAGGAAATATTATGTTTTCTAAAAAATACTCTCAAACACTACAGATAAATAATGTGAAGCGTATAGTTTTGATGCTTATATGCGATATTCTTATAATTGTTACATCCGCTTGGATAGCTGCAGTGTTAAGAAGAAACACTTTTGAATTTGATCCTATTACTTTCTATACCGGAAAGTTTAGGGAGCTTATTCTTTTGTGTCTTATAACCGTTTCTGCCATGGGCTTTGCCGGAAGCTATACTACAAGCTGGCGCTATGCTGAGTATTCTTCCTATGTTGCCATGTATATTGCTTCTTTCGGAGCAGTTGTTCTTACATATGCACTTACAAGAATTCTTGTTCTTAAAGAGCTTAAGTTTGCTTTCTCAGATTATATTATCATGGGACTTGTTTCCTCATTCGGTTTTACTTTGGAAAGATTTGCCGGCAGATTTTTGCGAATTTATGCCCGAAGAAGAACTCTTAAAAAAGAAAGTGCGAAAAAAACCCGTGTTATGATTGTCGGTGCAGGGGATACCGGATCAGCTCTTATAAGAAGTATGCGAAAAGATACTATGATGTATCCTGTTGTTGCAATTGATGATGATAAGAATAAACACGGTATGGTAATTGCTGATGTTCCGATAGCAGGTGGCAGAGAAGTGATAGCTACTGTTGCAAAAGAGTATAAAGTACAGGAAATCATTATTGCAATTCCTTCCGGAGAAACAGACCAGCATAACTCTATTATGAGGATTTGCCGTGAGACAGGAATTAAAACATCTACTGTTCCTTCACTTTTTGAACTTGTCAGCGGAAAAGCAAGCGTAAGTCAGATTCGTGAAGTTACTCCTCAGGATCTTTTGGGAAGAAATGAACAAATTGTAGACGGAAAGGATATTTTCGGTTACATAGAAGGTAAAACTATTATGGTAACAGGCGGTGGCGGTAGCATAGGAAGTGAACTTTGCCGCCAGATTGCAAAGTTCAATCCCAAGCGCCTTATTATATTTGATATTTACGAAAATAATGCCTACGACCTTCAGATGGAGCTTAGAAGAAAATACCCTGAACTTAAGCTTGAAGTTCTTATAGGTTCCGTTCGTGACAAGAAAAGACTTGAAGAAGTTTTTGAAACATATAAGCCGCGAGTTGTATTCCACGCAGCGGCGCATAAGCACGTTCCACTTATGGAAGACAGTCCCAACGAAGCAATTAAAAATAATGTTTACGGGACGTATAATGTAGTATCCACCTGTGAACAGTTTGGTGTTGAAAGATTTGTTCTTATTTCTACTGACAAGGCTGTTAATCCTACAAATATAATGGGTACAAGTAAGCGTATTGCCGAAATGGTTGTACAGAGATTTGCTCTTAGTCAGAAGAAAAACGGCGGAAAGACTATCTTTGCAGCTGTTCGTTTTGGTAATGTTTTAGGAAGTAACGGTAGCGTTATTCCGCTTTTCAAAAAGCAGATTGCAGAAGGTGGTCCCATAACGGTAACCCATCCTGAGATAAACCGTTTCTTTATGACAATCCCCGAAGCGGCACAGCTTGTAATGCAGGCAGGTGCATTTGCAGAGGGTGGAGAAATATTTATTCTTGATATGGGTGAACCTGTTAAAATTGTTGATCTTGCAAGAAATCTTATTGAACTTAGCGGACTTGTTCCCGATGTGGATATTAAAATTGAGTTTTCAGGACTTCGTCCCGGAGAAAAAATGTATGAGGAAATTCTTCTTGATAAAGAGAAGCACGCGGCTACCAAACACGATAAGATTTTCATTGAACAACCTATAAATGATGCAGAAAAGCTTGTTAGTGAAATTTACTCTTTAAGAGAAGGTCTTTCGTGTGAAATTCCTCTCTACGATGATATGATTGAATGGTTTCAAACGAGAATTGTTACAAAATAATTCATAAAATAAATATTGATAAAACCCGATAAAATAGGGAAAAACAAGGAAAAATAATTAAAATATTTTTAAATTTTTAAGAAATTGTTACAAAAATGCTTGCAATTGTTACAAAGTTGTGGTAGAATGCATAAGGAACTGTGGAAAATGTTTCCTTTTTAATGGTTCCAAAATTCTATTATTTATTTGGAGTAATTGTATGTCTTTTGTAAAGAAATTGATTGTTTTGGCGACAATTATGATAATGTCTGTAACTACCGCACACGCACAGTTTTATCCGGTTCCTTCCGAGCTTAGCGAATACGGTCAAAATGTTTATTCGTCAGCACGCTCATATTTCAAAAGGGGAAGTTTCAGCGGCTATTGCGGATCCTATGTAAGATGTCAGCTCAGAGCAATGGGTGTTTTTGTAAATCAGTTTGATGTTTACGGTAATGGAAATCAGTGGTATTCTAACTTTGCAGATGTAGAAAAGACCAGTGGCGGATACTATGTATATAGGGAAAGTGGAGCAAATTGTATCGACAAGCTTCGTGAAAAGTATGGAGACAATCTTTCAAACATTGTTCTCAGTTTCCCCATACAGGCAGGATATTCTGCGTCAAGACCCGGTGCAGGTCACGCTATGGTTATTTATGAATTGCGTGGAGATATTGCGTACTATTCCGAATCTTTCGGATTTGGTGAGTTCAGAGAGGGTCAGGTCATAGCAGAAGATATTGATTCGCTTTTGAAACGCTATGCAAGACGTCACGGAAACGTAACCGGTTGTGTTATGCTCAGCCGCGATCAGTTCCTTTCGCCTATTGATAAGCAAGAAAGAATTATCACAGCTATTGTTGCAAGTGTAGGAAATGTTCCGGTTATTCCTCTGGTTGCATAATTTGTACATTAAATTCCCGTGCCGTATATAAGCACGGGAATTTTTTCGTTATTACTAAAAAAGAGGGTGTAAAAATGAGCGCGAAGAAAAAAATTGTGTTAGGTGTTATTCTTGTAATAGTAGCAGTAGTTGCATATTTTGCGATTACAATGATTATGGAGTATACCCGAACAACTTCTTCAAACATAGAAGTTACCGTTCAGATTCCTAAAGGAGCTTCGGAAAAACAGATTGCGGAAATTCTTAAGGATAATGGAGTAATTGATTATGAGCTTACATTCCGTTTGAAAATGAAGAATTCTCCTCACAGAGGTAACCTTAACTACGGCAAATTTGTTTTAAAGAAAAAAATGTGTCTGGATGACCTAATAGAAGTTTTGGCACGTCCTACTGAATTAAGAGAAGGAATTACAGTTACAATTCCCGAGGGGTACAGTGCAGAGAAAATAGCTGTGCTGATGGAAGAAAAAGGACTGTGCAGTAAAGAAGAATTTCTGAAAGAACTTTCCGAAGGTAAATTCAATTATGATTTTATAAAAGATATTCCTGAAAAAGAGGGTGTTAAATATAAGCTCCAGGGATACCTTTTCCCCAGCACATACATTTTTGACAAGGAAACGGACGCTTCTAAAATCATAAACACCCTTCTTAAAGAGTTTGAAAATCAGTATAATAAAGTGAGACATATGCTCCCCGATGATATGACAATGGCGGAAGCGATTAACCGTGCGGCTCTCATTGAACGTGAAGCTAAGCTTGACAAAGAGAGAGAAACTATTTCAGGTGTTATTGATAACCGACTGGATATCGGAATGATTCTTCAGATTGATGCAAGCGTTGTATATGCAATTTCCGACGGACTTTACAATGTGGAAAGAGTCTTATACAAAGACCTTGAAATTGATTCTCCTTATAATACCTATAAATATAAGGGACTTCCTGCAGGACCTATCTGCAACCCGGGACTTGAATCAATCCGTGCTGCAATGAATCCTGAGGAGCACAAGTATCTGTACTATCATACCGATACCGAGAAAAATGACGGCAGTCATATTTTCAGCGAGACATTTTCTCAACATACATCAAAGTAAGAGGTATGAGTATGAAAAAATTTATAGTAGACCGTTTTGAAGAAGAATACGCAGTCCTTGAAAGAGAAGAAGGCGGAACAGTTGATGTGCCGAAGTCGGAACTTCCAGAGGTGAAGAAAGGCGATGTTTTAACGTATGAAAACGGTGTTTATACCGTTGATTGCGAAGAAACTCAAAAAAGAAAAGAATTGATTAAAGAAAAAATGCGTAAATTATTTGAAAAGAAATAATTTATGTGGTAAAATAATAAAAATACGATTTTTGTGAGGTGAGAAGAATGGACGCAGGAGGTAATAGTAAAATCGGACGAAGTAGGCCTGACTGCGTCCATTTTTCGCGGTTATAGGCAACCTTTGTCCCTCAAAGCAAATTTTAATGAAATGAGGGATTAGTTATGGCGGAGAACAGAGATGTTCTTATCACCGAAATGATTATGCGTCTGATTGAAGGGAAGAAATACACTTCAGTCCGTGATGCAATGGAAACAATGCACGCTGCCGACATAGCTTCAATTTTGGAGGACTGTCCAAAGGAACAGGTGCCGCTTATTTTCAGACTTTTGCCCAAGGAACTTGCGGCAGAAACATTTGCACAGATGGAGGAAGATCATCAGGAGCTTCTTATAAAAAGCTTCAGCGACAGCGAACTTAAAGAAGTTATCGACGAGCTGTATGTGGATGACGCTGCCGACCTTGTAGGAGAGATGCCGGCAAATGTTGTAAAAAGAATTCTCAGGCAAGCAGATCCGGAGAAAAGAAAACTTATAAATGAAATACTGAAATATCCTGAGGATAGCGCAGGAAGCATTATGACAACGGAATATGTTTCACTGCATCCGGATATGACTGTTGAGGATGCTATAAAACGCATCAGAAGAACAGGCGTTGATAAGGAAACAATCAATACCTGCTATGTAACAAAGCAAAACAGGAAACTTCTTGGTATAGTGACTATAAGAACACTTCTTCTTGCAGAAGAAAACGCAACTATGGAAGAGCTTATGACAGAGGATGTAATCTCTGCCCTCACCACTCAGGACCGAGAAGAGGTTGCACTTAACTTTACCAAGTACGACCTTTCAGCAATGCCCGTTGTTGATGAGGAAAACCGACTTGTCGGCATAGTAACCGTCGATGACGTTATGGATGTATTACAGGAAGAAACCACCGAGGATATTGAGAAAATGGCGGCTATTATTCCTCTTGATAAGCCATACCTGAAAACAGCGGCATTTAGAATGTTTTTAAGCCGTGTACCGTGGCTTCTTATAATGATGTTGTCGGCTACGCTGTCTGGATTTATTCTCACTAAGTATGAGGCGGCTTTAATACCTATTCTTGTTGCAAGTATTCCTATGCTTATGTCAACAGGCGGTAATGCCGGAAGTCAGTCTTCAGTTACGGTTATCCGTGGACTTTCTATTGGGGAGATTGAAACCCGTGATGTGCTTCGTGTTATTTTGAAAGAAGCTTGTGTTGCACTCCTTTGCGGACTTACGCTTGCAGTTGTCAGCTTTGGTAAGATTGTATTCTTTGACGGAGGAGATATGGTAGTTGCACTGGTAATTTCTCTTACTCTTCTTATAACTGTTGTAGTTGCAAAAATTGTGGGATGTACACTTCCTATGATTGCCACAAAAATCGGATTTGACCCTGCAGTTATGGCAAGTCCGTTTATTACGACAATCATTGACGCTGTGTCATTGATGATATATGTGAATATAGCAATGTGTTTATTATAAAAAGAAGCGGTCAACGACCGCTTTCTTTGTATCGGTGAATATTATGAATGAAGTTGTTTTGGAAAAACTTGATAAATTGCCGCAAAAACCCGGTGTGTATATGATGAAGGACGCGACGGGCAGGATTATCTATGTGGGTAAGGCGAAAATCCTTCGTAACCGTGTGCGCCAGTATTTTCAGAAGAGTGCAAATCATAGTGTAAAGACATCTGTTATGGTGTCTAAAATAGCTGACCTTGATTATATAATCTGCGACAGCGAAATGGAAGCACTTGTTCTTGAATCAAATCTTATCAAGGAAAATAAGCCGCGGTATAACATTCTCCTTAAAGATGATAAGCATTATCCCTATATAAAAATCACAATGAATGAAGAATATCCCCGTATGCTTTTTGTCCGCAGGATAGAAAATGACGGGGCAAAATATTTCGGTCCGTATCCAAGCGGTTATTCAATTAAAGAAACAATGGAGCTTCTTAAAAATATTTTTCTTTTGCCCCATTGTTCTAAGCAATTCCCCCGTGACCTAAAAAAAGAAAGGCCGTGCCTTTACTATTCTATGGGGCGTTGCAGCGGAATTTGTCAGGGGAATGTTTCCCCCTCTGAGTACAAAGGGATTTTCAAAAACATTATAAAATTTTTAGAGGGCAAGGATGAAGAGGTTGTAGAACAGCTTCAGGAAGAGATGATGGAAGCATCACAAAACCTTGAATTTGAACGGGCTGCACTTCTTCGTGACCGTATGTTGTCGGTACAAAGGCTCAGCGAACAACAGAAAGTTATTACCGACAGCGTAGGCGATGTGGATGTTATTGCGGTGGCAGCGGAGGACTCCCTTGCTTCTGCGGAGGTTTTCTATATCCGTGGTGGCAGACTTATAGGAAGGGACAGTTTCGACCTTTCCCAGGGTATAAACCAGGAGCCGAGACAGATTATTTCGGAATTTATAACTGCCTTTTATGCCCGTGACAACTTTATCCCGCAGACGGTACTGCTTTCTCATTATATGGATGACCTTGAAACGATGGAAGAGCTTCTTACCGAGAAAAAGGGTAAGCGTGTCCATATAAAAGTACCTGTACGCGGTGATAATAAGAAAACCATTGATATGGCGTATAATAACGCCCTTAAAAACATTACTAATTATAAAACGGTTAAGGTAAAGGAAAAGCTTATAACAGAATCGGTTACAGAACTTGCAAAAGCACTTCAGCTTGAAGTCATTCCGGACAGAATTGAATCCTACGATATTTCCCATATTTCGGGTGCTGATACCGTTGCGTCAATGATAGTTTTTGAAAACGGAAAAAGTGCGAAGAAAGAGTATCGCCGATTTAAGATTAAAACCGTGGAGGGTGCAAACGATACGGCATCGCTTCGTGAAGTTCTTTTCAGACGCTTTACCCATGAAAAAAGGGAGGGGGACGGAAAGTTTTCAAAACTTCCTGACCTTATCCTTCTTGACGGCGGTAAAGGTCAATTAAGTACCATTAAGGCACTTTTTGAAGAAATTGGAGTTGATGTTCCCGTATTTGGTATGGTGAAGGATGACAAGCACCGCACAAGGGCACTCCTTTCCGAAGATGGGGAAGTATATTTAAATCCTGTCAGCTCAGTATTTCATCTTGTGACCAATATTCAGGATGAGGTGCACCGTTTTGCAATAGAATATCACCGCAGTCTGCACCGCAAGAATACCATCGAGAGCGAGCTTGAAAAAATAGAGGGAATAGGAAAACAGAAGCGAATTGCCCTGCTCAAGCATTTTAAGAGTATCGGTAAAATTAAAACCGCATCAGTAAATGACCTTGTAGCAGTAAAGGGAATAAGCCTTAAAAATGCAGAGGATATATCTGAATATTTCAAAAACAAGGAGGGGTAATTACATTACCCCTCCTTGTTTTCATATGCCGATGTCGTTTTTTATTATATTGGCATTTTGCACAGCATCTTTTCCGTACTTTTCCCGGATTTTATCAAGAGTTTTTTCAAGATTTTCCTGTTTTGGGTTTTTCGCCTCGTCAAAAAAGCTTATTTGCTCGGAAGCATTTTCATCTACGATACCACCGCCTGTTACCGTCAGCATACGGATAGGATTTTTCATATTCCAGCTACGGCGGATAATTTCCATAGCCTTTTCGGTAATGTCTTTGGCGAGGTTTGTTGGGCTGTCTAATTTTTCCTGACGTTGTATGGAATGCAGGTCAGGGTCCTTGATCGTAACCTGCACAACGGTACATTTTACGCCTTTTTTTCGCATCCTTACGGCAATGCTTTCACTGAGGTGTGAAATACCACACAGTATATCCTTTTCACCAATCAAGTCACGGCGGAATGTCATACCGTTGCCGATAGATTTTACCTCGTCATTGGCATGTGGGTCAACCGGAGAATCGTCCTCACCACGGGCGTAGCGGTAAATAGTTTCGCCTTGTTTTCCAAGTAATTTTATGAGTTTTGTTTCATTGCTTTCGGCAAGGTCGCCGATTGTTTCTATATGGAGTTTGGATAGTGCGTCTCTTGTGCGTCTGCCAACAAAAAGTAAATCGCCCACAGGGAGAGGGTAAACAATTTCTTTATAATTATCCCGTGAAATTACCGTGGTTGCGTCAGGTTTTTTGTAGTCGCTTCCCAGTTTTGCAAAAACCTTGTTAAAGGAAACGCCAACAGAAATAGTGATGCCGATTTCTTCACGAATTCTTTTCCTGAGTGTTGCGGCAATTTCCTCTCCATTTCCGAAAAGCCTTTGCGAGCCGGTTACATCAAGCCAGCTTTCATCAATTCCGAACTTTTCAACCTGATCGGTATATTCAAAATATATTTCGTTAACTCTGCGACTGTATTCTTCATATAAATCGTGGTGGGGAGGGACGATAACAAGGTTGGGGCATTTTTTCTTCGCCGAATAAATCGTCTCTGCAGTCTGGATGTTGTATTTTTTTGCAAGCTCGTTTTTTGCAAGAATTATACCGTGCCTTGCTTCCACACTTCCGCCAACAGCCATGGGGACATTCCTAAGCTCGGGATTAAGCGCACACTCAACGGATGCAAAAAATCCGTTGCAGTCGCAATGCAGTATTACTCTGTCCAAACTACCACCTCCTTTGAAATCATTTTATCACACAATATCAATTTAAGCAATGATTTCGTCAAGAAATGCATTGCAATCTTGTAAAAAAACTGATATATTAAAAGCATAGAAAAGGAGAGATTGCTATGTATAATAAAATGAGTGGTTTTTCAGACGAAATAAATAAGGATGTGGACATTCAGTTTACCGTTCTTAACAAGCTGGGAATAAAGTATTTTGAACCCAGAGGAATCAACGGAACAAATGTGTCCGACCTTACCCTTGACGAAGCAAAGGCTCTCAAGGAGAAAATGAATGAATATGGTATTGAGGTTTCTTCCATCGGTTCTCCTATCGGTAAAATCCAGATTACTGATGACTTTGAAGAACATAAGAAAAAGCTTATCCATACCATTGAAGTTGCCAAAATTCTTGGTAGCAAGTATATCCGTGTATTCAGCTTCTTCATTCCCGACGAAAAATATGCAGAATACAAAGACGAAGTTCTTCGCAGAATGAAAGAAATGACCGACATCGCAGAAAAAATGGACATTATGCTTCTTCACGAAAATGAAAAGGGTATTTATGGTGATGTTGCAGACCGTTGTAAGGAGATTTTTGATTTTGTAAATTCTCCCAACCTCCGCGGAGTTTTCGATATGGCAAACTTCGTTCAGTGTGGCGAAACTACATATCCCTATGCATTCAACCTGCTTCGTCCTCATATTGAATATATGCATATTAAGGATGCACTTTATTCTGACGGTAGTGTTGTTCCTCCGGGATACGGCGACGGCAAGGTAAAGGAAATTATTGCAGAGCTTAAGGCAAGCGGTTACGACGGTTTCTACAGTATGGAACCCCACCTCGGTAGCTTTGAAGGTCTTGCAGCTTTAGAGCTTACCGATGAAATGGAAAAACTCCCCGAAGGCGGCGAAGGTACATTTACTCTTGCATTTAATACATTTATGAAAATACTTGAAGGATAATCGGGTGTATAAAAACAGCACCGAACGTTCATCGACAAATTGTAATTATTAGAGATTTAAGTAATTTGAAAAAATTTTATTTGTTGGAATCTGCTTTTTGCAGATTCCTTATTTTTTAAGTCGATGAACTACGAACAAACTTCACCTCTCGCAGTATCTATATACAGCTTCGGGATTCAGTTTGTCCGTTCTGCACTATTTTTCTCCACCCTTTTTGCAGGATTATATAAAAACAGCAGACAGTTCAATCTGAACTGTCTGCTGTTTTGTGTTAACTCTTTTATTTCAAATGCTTCTCAATAATTGCCTTGAAACTGTCAATACATCTATTGATGTGTTCTTCTTCCCAGGAGGGATGAAGGAACAAACAAACTGTCTCACTGCGAAGGTGGCGTGCCTTGGGGCAGCTTGCCTTGTCATAGCGAACAGCTTCCTTATCTGCATATTCTTCTGATTCAAAGGGGAACTTAGCAGAGCCGAAACCGTTATGCTTCTTATAAGCCTCTTCTTCGTATGCTTCCGGCCACTGAATACCGTAGCATGGTGTTCCTGCCGCTGCAAGCTCTTTAAGAATTGCGGGAGCATCGCAGTCAAGAACATCAAGGTCAACAAGCATCGGGTACCACCAGTATGAATTCTTTCTTTCCTCAGTGTTTACGGGAAGCGCCTTGATACCTTTCATTCCCTTGAAAGCTTCATCATACATCTTTGCATACTTAAATCTTCTTGCAAGGTTCCAGTTATCAAATCTCTTAAGCTCGTTAATACCGATAAGGGACTGCATTTCTGTCATTCTGTAGTTGAAACCTACTCTTCTGTGAATGTAGGGGAGCTTTTCTTCAAGAGCAAGCATATTCATTCTTGCTTTTACATCATAGCCGTGGTCACGGAAAGAACGACATTCCCAACCTGTTTCCTCGTCGTTTGTTACAACCATACCGCCTTCGCCACCTGTTGTAAAGTGCTTGGACTGACAGAATGAGAAGCAGCCAACATCACCGATAAGACCAGCCTTGATGCCCTTGTACTCACCACCGATACACTGTGCGCAGTCTTCAATAACCTTGAGGTTATGCTTCTTAGCAATCTCAAGAACGGGGCCCATATCAGCTACAACGCCGTAAAGGTGAACAACGATAATAGCTTTTGTTCTCTCTGTAATAAGTGCTTCGATGCAATCGGGGTCAATTGTGTGGTCGTCTGTTACATCTGCAAATACGGGAATAGCACCTGCCTGAACAACGGAGAATGAAGATGCGATAAATGAATAGGAAGGAACGATAACTTCATCTCCCGGTCCGATGTTTAAGCTTGCAAGAGCAATGTGAAGTGCCGCAGTACCGTTGGTGCAGGAAATTGCCATTTTTGCACCCATCCACTGGGCAAACATTTCTTCAAACTGCATACCTCTTTTACCTGTCCAGTAGCTTACCTTACCCTCTTTGAGGGGATTTGCTATTTCTTCAAATGTTTCCGGTGCGAACTGAGGCCAACCGGGAAAGCCAATTTCCTCAATACCGGTACCATTCATTACGATTTCTTTTTCTGCCATTTTATATCATCCTTTCTTTATTTGCCTTCCTGCATTTCTTTTACGGATTCAAGTACTGCATCAGCCATATACTGAAGTTGCTCGTCGCTCAAACCGTAAAGGGGAAGATGTGTAAATCTCTTGTAGAATACTTCTTCACATACGGGACAGGTCTTTGCGATTTCATCGGAATCATAACCCATATCCTGAACGATTTTGAATCTGTAAAGCGGTCCGAAATGAGCAATTTGTGTAACGCCCTTTTCCTCAAGCTTTTTCTTAAGAATCTGAATATCTCCGCCAGCCTTAGCGGGGTCAATCTGAAGAAGATAAAGATGGAAAGTAGGCTTTATATCATCATTTCCAAGGTCCTGAGCAATAATTGCATCATTTTCCTTGAATCTTTCTGTAAGGTATGCCGCCGCGCGTCTTCTTTCTTCAATAATTTCTTCGTTTCTTTCAATCTGGAGAGTAAGTCCAAGTCCCTGAATTTCAGTTGTGGAAGCGTTTCCGGGAACGAAAGGAGCATACTTTCCGGGAATGGGAGTAATGTTATAGAGCCAATCCTTGATAGGACAGCTAAAGTCAAGCCCTAAGAATCTTGCTCTCTTCATATCGGGAGTAAAACCGGGAACAGTTGTTGTAAGAATACCGCCCTCACCAAATGAAGTGATATTCTTAACCTCGTGCATGGAAAATGCCGCAAAGTCACCGATTGTACCGATTTTCTTACCCTTATACATAGCACCGAATGCGTGAGCCGCATCTTCAAGTACAAGGATGTCGTGCTTTTTTGCAAGTTCCATAATGGGATCCATATCTACAGGATAACCGCCAATATGTACAGGAACAATCATCTTTGTTTTATCGGTGATTTTCTTTTCAACATCCTTGGGATCCATATTGATTGTAACGGGGTCTACATCTGCAAATACCAGCTTAGCACCTACTGCAAGGGGATAAGCCATTGTAGCAACGAATGTGATTGCAGGAACGATAACCTCATCACCGGGTTTAAGATTTGCATACTTGTACGCAATCTCAAAACCTGCAGTTGCATTGGTAACAAATGTGGAAGATTCTGTTCCCAGGTATTCATTGCACTTCTTTTCAGCTTCTTCAACCTTGCTTCCAAGAGAAAGCTTTCCGGGAGGTGTAGCGATTGTTTCAAGCTTTTTCACCTGCTGCCATACTGCTTCGAGGGCATCGTCATATTCCTTGCCCTCACCCTGCATGAGGAAACGTATAATTTCCATCAGGTCGTGTACGTTATAGTTTTCGCCAACTGCCGCCCACGGTACTTTTGTAGCACCTGTGTTATAGCGGAAATCTGTTGTTTGTTTGCCCATATTCATTTTCCTCCTTATATATTTATAGTCTTATATTACCATAAGAGTAGTAACAAAAAAAGATAGTTTATTCCTTGATTCTATAACTATATTCCAAAACTATGAAATTTATTGACAAAATCACACCGTATGATATAATTTTATCAGGTGATAAAAATGATTATAAACTATGATCTTGAGAAAATTTCTAAAACGCTGGAAGACTTTTATAAGGCGACAGACATCAATATGAATCTCTTGAAGGCGGACTTTTCTTTTGTCAGCGGAAGGGCGCACAGAGAACGAAATTTTTACTGTGAATTTATTCAGAATACACCTTCAGGTAAAAAAGCCTGTACGCATTCCGACATCATTCTTCTGGAAAAGTGCAAAGAAACAAAAAGGGCGCAGATGCACATCTGTCACGCAGGGCTTATTGATGCGGCGGCACCTATTATATATAACGATGCAATAATAGGTTATGTCATTTTTGGTGAAATGAAGCTGAACACAGACTTTACGTCCCTTGAAAAATATATATCGGATTTGGGACTTGATTTTGCGAAAATGGAAAAATATTACGAGGAAATTCCTCTTTTTGATTCCGAAAAAATACAGAGTGTGTTTAACATTGCAATTATGCTTGCAAAGCATATTTTGCTTGAAAATATGCTGAAGCCCGATTTTGATGAATGTATTCAGCGTGCTGAAGATTTTATAAATGAAAACCTTTCAGAAGACTTAAGTATCCGCACTATATCGGAAAATATCAATGTGTCAAAAAGTGTTTTGTACAAAAAATTTCATGATTCATTCGGGTGTACTGTAAGCGAATACATAAATATAAAACGAGTTGAAAAATCTTTGAAGCTTCTTAAAACGACTGACTTATCTATTGAAGAAGTTTCACAGAAAGTGGGCTTTTCAAGTGCTCCGTATTTCGGAAAAGTTTTTAAACGGTTAAAAGGGACTACTCCGCTGAAATATAAAAAGAATGGTTAGAACTACATCTCACAAAAACTTGACTATCTCACTAAAATGGTGTACAATATATAGTTGAAAAGTTGTGTTTAAATGATAGGCGGTGAAAGCGTGAACGGATTAACTTATATAGTGGTTGTTCTTGGAATACTTCTTGCCAAGGGGCTGGGGTTTTTCAGGGATATTGTATTTGCATCCGTGTTTGGCGCAAGCGTGGAAACAGATATGTATTTTCAGATTTTCGGGCTGGTAAATCTGATATTTACGGGTGTAGGTGTTGCGCTCTCAACCCTTGTTATAAAAAATCTTAATAAAGCAGAAAATTCCGATGAATCGCAAAAACGTGCCTATGTGTCGCGCTTTATGGGAAAGACCACTGTTGTGACATTGATTGTAACAGCGCTTATGTATATTCTTGCAAAGCCCATTGTAAATATGCTTTTGCCGGGGCTTAACGCAGAAAATGTTTCTCTGGCGGTTAAGCTTATGTACATAATGCTTCCGTCGTTATGGTGTGTTCTTATCGCATATATTATTTCGGGCGTTCTGCAGAATAACAAGATTTTCTTCATCAGCTCGATTATGAGTCTTCCTTTTAACGTTGTGATAATATGTTCACTGTTTATGCCGAATGTGGATATTACAACAGTGGGAATTGTTACAACAATAGGTTGGTTTTTACACATCCTTATTCAGCTACCGTCATTTTATAAAAAAGGTTACCGATTCTTTGTAAAACAAAATAAACAAACCGTTATCCGTGAAAAAAACAGCGAGCTTATCTGGATTTTCATATCCAATATGATGTTTCAGGTTTGCTTTATGATTGATAAAGCCTTTGTAAGCGGCGACAGCGGTATGGCGTCTACAATAAATTACGCTTCTAACCTTTTCATAACAATAGCAAGCGTGTTTGTAGTGGCAATGAGCAATGTTGTTTTCCCCTCAATCAGTAAAAATTACGAGGAGGGAAACATTGACTATGTGAAGTCCCTTTTGAAAAATATGATTGTGATAATGCTTTCCATATTTGTACCGTTTATACTTGTTACAAGCTGTTTCGGTGGAAATATAATATCGCTTTTGTACGAAAGAGGGGAGTTTACTCCCGAACTTGCAAAAACTACAGGAATCCTTTTTGCAGTATATACCCTCGGTTCATTCGGGTATGTGTGTCAGGAACTTTTTAATAAGATTTTATATCTTGACGGAAAGTATTCCTATACAGTAATCGGAACGATTGCAGTTATCGCACTTAAACCGCTTATAAATATTTTTGCAGGAAGTTACGGAGTAGTTGCAATTGCGGCAACAACTACAGTTTTATTTACAATATATGCTGTAAACATTGCTCTTGCAATGAAAAAAGTAACGGGAAATTATATGGACAGAGCATTGGGAATAAATGTGCTGAAAATCCTTTTTGCAGGTGTATGCGCCTTTGTTGTTTTTACAATATGTAAGATAATCCTTCCGGCTTTGACGGAAGACAGGATTCTTTTCCTGATACCGCTTGTGCTTTGCGGAGTGGTATATTGTGCGGTGCTTATGCTTAGCGGTATAGCAAAAGTCATTTTAAAAAGTAAAAACGTACAAACTCACAGTGAGGAGAAAAAAGATGAATAAAAAACATATTATAATCCGTGCTTTGATAGTGCTTATCCTTGCGGCGATGATGATTCCGTCGTTTGCTGCAAGAACAGAGAACGAAAGAATAAATAACGACATTGTTTTTTCATTTAACTACAACAGCGCATATCAGGCACTTAACGGTGAAGAGCTTGAAGCTACCCTTAAAGAAAATAAGGAAATTGGTGTAACCGCTGTAAGTATAGGGGAAGAAAGCCTCAGTACGCTTATTTCTTCGGGATTTTTAACGTGTATGAATTATAAAGACATCGGAACAAAATATGATTCAGACAGTGAGGAAATAGTAAAACTTCTGGAAGATGACTCAAAAATTCGTATGGAAAGCTTTGTCATAATAACAAAGCGTCCGGAAGCAAAGGCGTTTCTTGATAAGTGGTTAAATGCCAAGTATACCGCTGAAGAAATAACCAAGAAGGAAACAGAAAGTGGCGCAGATGTTTATGTAATTTACGAGGGTGGAACAGACGAAAAAAGGTTTGCAATCGGCTTTAATGAAGAAAAAATAGAAAACGCATCTAATCACGGATTTGATATTTCTCTTACTATGATGTTCGGTGCTTTTTCAAATACAAAATACATTGATTATATCGAAGAGATTATTGAAAAGTACGATGTTAAGTATGTGAATCTTAAAAACAACGCTATGTTCAGCGATAAATCTTTACACGCGGAAGAAAATTATAACGCTATGTGTGAATTGATAAGAGAATACAACCTTTATCTCGTTGTAACAGAGACCCAGGAACAGCTTTCAAACCAACGCCCCGTAGGTTATGATAAACTGATAGAAGCGGCGGATGGCAGAGTTTTAAGAAGCTATGAAACGGTGGACTTTAAAGATGCTGACCTTGTGAGTGCCCGCTATCATCGAGTTTTGAATTCTGTCGTAGACAGAAACTTAAGAATGGTAATAATAAACCAGTTTACAAGCAGTCAGGATTCATATAAGATAAAAAGTGATAAAACAAACGAAGCAACAAAACTTGTTATTGAAAAACTTGAGAGTATCGGATATAACACAAAAGAATACAATACTCAATATGACTACGAAGTAGAAAGAGAAAATACTTCAGCAATTGCTATGATGCTTATGGTTGTAATGGGTATTACAATGCTTGAAATACTTTCCCTTCGCAGGATGAAAAAATTGGAAATAGCAGGTATCATTCTTGCATTGCTTGGCGGTGGATTCACACTCGTTGCACCTACTGCTTTGGTTAGTCTTTATCCGACACTGTTTGCAATGATTGCACCATGCTTTGCTATTACAGTAGTAATGGGATATATCAAAACAATGAGGGAGAAACTTTCTTCCGTACTGCTTGCAATAACTACCGTGGCAGTAACGGTTGTGATTCTTTCTATTTGCGGATTTGTACAGTCTGCACTTCTTTCCGGACTTGACTATTATCTTAATTCTATTATTTTCCGCGGAATTAAAATTTCTCTGATTCTGCCCATAATGTACAGCGTAATAGCTTACGGACTTATCTTTATTGAAGAAAAAGGCAGTTGCCTTAGAAAAACCATCGAGTTCCTCAATAAGGAGATAAAAGTTTATTGGGTAATCATTGGTGTAGGAATTATGGTGGTAGCACTGATTTATCTTATCCGCAGCGGAAATGTTACAAGCATTTCTCCCATTGAAGCCTTTATGCGAAACAGTATTGCCGATGTAATGGCAGCCCGTCCCAGAACAAAGGAATTTTTAATTGGCTGGCCTGCGCTCGTGCTGTTTGTATATTACGCTAAAAATAGTAATATACAGCTTCTTAAGTGGGGCTTTGCGGTGGGAAGTTCAATACTGTTTGCCTCTGTAATAAACAGCTTCTGCCATGTGTTTACTTCGGCGGAAATCATTTATTCAAGACTCTTTAACGGACTTTTGATAGGTGCTGTAGTATCTCTTGTTGCAATTATGGTAAATGCTTTTATTGTTAAGTTTATCAAATGGATAATAAAGAAGTATAATTTGGAGATTAGTAAAAATGGCTAATTATCTCACAACGCAAACGGCTTTTCGTTCACTTCTTCAAAGTGCCCGTAACAAAAGAATTGGACAGGCATATATTTTTGAAGGGGTAAAAGGTGTAGGGAAATTTACTGCTGCAAGGATATTTGCCAACGCAATACATTGCACAGGAAGTGTAAAGCCCTGCGGAGAATGTCCCGACTGTAAAAAACACGCGGCAAACACCCACAGCGACCTCATGATTATTAACGAAGAGGGAAGTATCGGCGTGGATGTTATCCGTGCCATGAATGAAGAACTTTATATAAAGCCGGCGCTTTCAGAAAAGAAAATTTTCATAATACGCGACGCCGACAGTATGAATGATGCGGCACAAAACGCACTGCTGAAATCTTTTGAGGAGCCTCCGCAGTATGCAGTTATAATACTTTTGTCAGAAAACGTGAAGAACCTTCTTCCTACCATAAGATCCAGAGGAACAAGAGTTGAATTTGAACCTTTCTCCGAAAAAGAAATACACGACTATATTCTGCGACAGTATCCTTTAAAACGTGATATTGCTCAGTTTGTAGCTCTTTACAGCGGTGGTGTAATCGGTAGAGCAATAGAAATCTGCGAAGATGAGGAGTTCTTTGAAACAAGAAAAAATATGTTTGAAAAAGTAAGCTCCTTAGCAGGCGACAGGCTTTCGATTATAAAAGCGGCAGATGCTTTCGGGGTAAAGAGTAAGGCAAAATTTACAGGTTGCGATTTGTATTTTGATTTATATACCGCGTTTATGCGTGACATAGTAGCTCTTAAAACAGGCGGTCGCGTAATAAACAGCGATATGATTGAATTATTAAACAGCTTTTCTTCTAAAGTAACTCTTTCATCTGTTCTCAGTGTAATAGAAAGAGTGGCAAAAACCCGTTCACAACTTAATAAGTCCATGAATTATGAGTTGTGGATAACAAATATGCTTATAAATTGTTGGGAGGATATCCATGGTAAAAGTAGTAGGAGTTAAATTTAAAGATACGGGCAAGGCATACTTTTTTGCTCCCGGAAAACATGATCCTCAGATTGGCGAAGCAGTTATTGTAGAAACTTCAAGAGGGCTTGAATACGGAAAAGTGTCCATGCCTGCAAAGGAAGTTTCTGAAGAAGAAATTGTTTCCCCTCTTAAGGAGATAGTTCGTATAGCAACGGAAAATGATAAGTTGCAGGTAGAAAAGAATAAGAAAAAAGAGCAGGAAGCTTTCGTGATTTGTGAAGAAAAAATCGCATCACATAATCTTGATATGAAGCTTGTAGATGTTGAATATACATTTGACGGAAATAAGATTTTGTTCTATTTTACCGCTGAGGGAAGAGTAGACTTCCGTGAACTTGTAAAGGATCTTGCATCGGTATTCAGAACAAGAATTGAACTTCGCCAGATTGGTATCCGTGACGAAGCGAAGATGCTGGGCGGTATCGGTATCTGCGGAAGAAGTCTTTGCTGCAGCACTTATCTTGACGGATTCCATCCTGTTTCAATCAAAATGGCGAAGGAGCAGGGGCTTTCTCTTAATCCCACAAAGATTTCAGGCAACTGTGGAAGACTTATGTGCTGTCTTAAATACGAACAGAATTGCTACGATGAATTTTCAAAAATTGCGCCCTCGGTAGGTGCCGTTGTGTCTACACCTCAGGGTAAGGGTATTGTGCAGAGCACGACAATTCTTAAAGGTATTGCAAAGGTTAAGCTTGACGGTGAGGGCGAATCCCAGGTTATGGAGTTCAATTTTGCCGATCTTAAGATTCTTAAACATAACAGACAGAATGACAACCAGGATGCAGATATAAAGGAGCTTAAAAAACTGGAGGATAACTGATGAAAATAGTTCTTCTTGATACAGCGACAATGGGCGATGATATGGAGTTTTCCTGTATTGAACGCCTCGGAGAATGTGTAAAATACAAAAACACACTACCCGAAGAAGTTCCCGAGCGTATAAAAGACGCCGATGTTGTTGTAATAAATAAGGTGCTTCTTAGCAGAGATGTTTTGCAATATGCGAAAAATCTTAAACTGATATGCGTGTTCGCTATCGGCTACAATAATATCGATATTGAATATTGTAAAGAGCGTAACATCCGTGTGAGAAACGTTCCAGGCTACTGTGTTGAAAGTGTGTGTCAGCATACGTTTGCACTTCTTTTCATGCTTATGGAAAATTTGCGTTATTATGATGATTTTGTAAAATGCGGGGACTATTCAAAAAGCGGTGTTGCCAATCATCTTGGTCGTCCGTTTTTTGAAATAGCGGGGAAGAAGTGGGGCATTATCGGAATGGGGGCAATAGGCCGTGCCGTAGCAGACTGTGCCACTTCATTTGGTGCAGAGGTTTGTTATTCGAGCATCAGCGGTGCTGTTCGAAGGGAAAAGTATGAAAATGTTCCCCTTGAAACTCTTTTTAAAGAGTGCGATATTATATCCGTACACGCTCCGCTTAATGAAAAAACAATGCACCTTATAGGCGAGAAAGAACTTAAAATGATGAAAAATACCGCCTACATCGTCAACGTGGGCAGAGGTGCGGTAATCGATGAAAAAGCCCTTGCAGACGCGGTTGACAGCGGAATTATCAGTGGTGCGGCACTGGATGTATTCACAACAGAACCTCCCACAGAAAATTCTCCGATTATGAATATCAAAAACCGTGAGCGAATAGTTTATACTCCGCATACGGCGTGGTCATCGGTTGAAGCAAGAAAAAGATGTATCTCCATGACTGCAGAAAATATAGAAGCCTTTGTAAAAGGCGAATCACGAAATGATGTCTGGAGCTAAGTATGGAAAATTTGAAAGTCTCCTTTGAAGTTGTAGCACCGCTTCTGATTTTAATGCTTGTAGGTGCTTTTATAAGAAAAACAAATGTTATTGATGAAAGTACCGTGAAGAAAATGAACAGCGTAGTTTTCAAGGTTTTTCTTCCGGTACTTATATTTAATAATATCTATAGATCATCTATTGATGATGTGAAAAATATCGAAACGGCACTTTACACATCCGGTGTGATATTCTTTTCCTTTGTACTTGCAACAGTGTTTGTTTGCCTTGGAGAAAAGGATAACAAGAAACGCGGTGCAATGATACAGGGAATGTGCCGCAGTAATTTTGTAATTTTCGGAGTTCCGCTTTGCGTATCGTTATGCGGTGAAGAAATTGCAGGTAAAATATCCATTGCCGCGGCTATAGTGGTTCCCATTTTGAATGTAATGTCGGTAATCGTGCTGGAAATTTTTCGCGGAGGAAAACCCCAGTTTAAAAAAATTATAAAGGGAATTATAACAAATCCCCTTATAATTGCTTCGGCGATAGGATTAGTTACGCTTATTTCAAAAATCAGACTGCCGCAAATTGTGTCTATATCAGTAAACGATGTTGCAAAAATTGCAACACCCCTTGCACTTATTCTTTTGGGCGCATCAATTAACCTGAAGAAAGTCAAGGGTAATATAAAACAGCTTATAGCGGCAATTTCAGGAAAGCTTATTGTGATGCCGTTTATAGGAATATCTATTGCAGCTTCTTTGGGAATGCGTGGGGGAGATATAGCACTTCTCATTGCTGCGCTGGCGTCTCCAACAGCTGTTTCGTCATATCCCATGGCACTTCAGATGGACAGCGACGGAGATTTAGCCGCACAAATTGTTGCGTTCTCCACAACTCTTTGTATAGTAACGGTTTTCCTGTGGGTGTTTGTATTGAAACAATTTGGGTTGTTGTAAACAAAAAAAGGAATGCATATTGCATTCCTTTTTCTTTTAAGTTATGAGTAATCCTGTAAGCCGAGTTCTGTCATTTAAAACGGTCATCTATCTACGCCGTATATCTCTATACGGCTCCAGCCGCCCGTCGGATTATAGGTCGGACAAACCAATCCTGTCGGCGTTGCTTCGGATGGGGTTTACATGGCACAAAGCGTTACCGCAATGTCGGTGGGCTCTTACCCCGCCTTTCCACCC
>SVJW01000090.1 GCA_015068735.1 Oscillospiraceae bacterium | reverse complement strand
GAAGCATTAAAACAAATTGAAGATAAAAAATATGAAGCAGAGCTTATAGAGCAGAATTATCAGAAGATCATAAAATATGGTATTGCTTTTGCTGAGAGTACTTGTAAAATAAAAAAGCGATAAATAAAGGCTACCACCCATACAGAAGTATTTAATATGTACCGAAAGGTTGTGTAGGAAAATCCTACGCAGCCTTTCTCTTTTTGTCGTAAACCATACTGTCAGCAACAGCGGTTGCAACCGCAACATTGAAACGAAAATGAATATCAATCTGCTGTGTTCTGTGTCCGCTTGACTTGTCGGGTGCATATACGACAATCTTTTCAATGAATTCATGCATAATTTCAGGAGTGAGCTTTGGAATTTCGGAATACTTGCGGACTATTCCGATAAACTGCGCCGTGTCAGCGTTCTTTTGCTCCCTTGCTTCAATGAACTGAGATAATTCGGGAATAATCTGTCGAAGCTCCTTATGCTCGGCTTCGTAATTCTTCGACATCATCTCAAAACGCTCATCAGAAATCTTGCCACTCACATTATCCTCATAAAGTCTTGTAAACAGCTTGTCCAGTTCGGAAATTCGCCTTTCCGACTGTGCAAGCCTTTTCTTTGCCGCTTTCAGTTCAGCAGACTGCTGCTTCTGAGAACATTCATAAGCCGATTGTAAGAAATCCGCTTCGTTCTCCCTAACGAAAGTTGTCATCTTTCTGAGTTCAGATAATACGATTTCTTCAAGCACAACAGTGCGGATAAAAAATGTGCGGAGCAATCATCTTTGTCTTTCGTATAAGACGAACATTTCAGATGTTCTTGGTCTGAGTTAAGACTTTTGGAACGACAGAGATACATTTTCTTGCCACAGTCTGCACAGTAAACCATTCCCGAAAACGGATTAACTTCTTCCTGATGCTGAAGCTTTCTCTTGTTTTTGCGAAGCTCTTGTACCAAATCAAAATCTTCCTTTGAAATTATTGCCTCGTGCGTATTTTCAAAGATTGCCCAATCCTCTTTGGGATTATCAATCTTTTTCTTGCACTTATAGGATTTCTTTCTGGTTCTGAAATTAACCGTGTGACCCACATATTCAAGCTTTTCGAGTAAATCAGCTATCGTCCTCTGTGCCCAGCGATAAGGTTTGGCACAAGTAATGTTTCCTGATTTCTTCATTTCAGCATAAGCAGTAGGAGTGAGAACTTTATCCTCGCAGAGCTTCCTTGCAATCTGCGTCGGCCCATACCCGTCAATGCAAAGCAGAAATATTCTGCGGACTACCTCGGCGGCTTCCTCGTCAATCTTCCATACGTTTTTGTCTGTTTCAGACTTTTTGTAACCGTATGGTATCATTGAAGTCAAAGGCTTTCCCGACTGACCCTTCGCCTTGAAAACTGCCTTAATCTTCTTTGAGCAGTCACGGGCATACCCGTCATTAAACACATTCTTGAAAACCTTCATTTCGTTTTCACTACGCAGGGTGTCAACATTGTCGTTGATAGCAATATACCGAACATCGTAGTCGGGAAGCACCATTTCAATATACTGACCTGTCATCAGATGATCTCTGCCGAAACGTGACAAATCCTTTGTAATGATGGTGGAGATTTTGCCCGACTTAACATCTTCCATCATTCGCATAAAATCAGGACGATTGAAATTCGTTCCGCTGAAGCCATCGTCAACATAAAAAGCTGTGTTTCCGAGTCCGTTTTCATCAGCGTATTTCTTTAAAATTGCTTTCTGATTGGTGATTGAATTACTCTCACCTTGTAAATAGTCGTCGTTGCTCAGGCGACAATAAGGAGCCGTAATCTTGTCTGTAAACATAACCATTCCTTTCCGACAATTACGGCGGCTAATATAATTACATTATACCATAATCGTCACAAAATATTTAAAGCGATAAATTCTAATATAGTCGTGAAACAGTTATGCCGCTTGTTTTGAATGTTTTTCAATATCACACTCTATCAATCGACGCACTACGTCGGAAATATTTTCTTTACAATTGGGTGCGAACTTTACGTTCACGATATATGTCGTATTGCCGATTTTGTATTCGGTTGCAGATGTGATATCCTTTTGCATATAGGCAAGCCTCCTTCCTTTTAAAAATATGAAAATCATAATTTTATCCGTCCTTTATTTAATTTATTCCAACTCAGCAGACCGCCTGCGCTGAATTTCCTTATCCTTTTCCTCATAATTTGTAAGTCGCTGTACATTATAAATGAGCGTTTCCATAACAGCAACATCATCGCCCATCTTCTCAACCTTTGCACGGTCAACCTTGGCAGATTTTTTCAATTCGTCCAGTTCTCTCTGCCACGCTTTTGGCGTAAGCTTAGAGCCTTTCAGCTTGTTATCATAAAAAGTTTTCGCCGTCTTGAACAGCGCGATTTCTCCGTAGTGCTTGTCGTAAAACTTTTCCTTTTTCTTCGGATTTGTAATAGACTGCCACTTCAGATATAACGCCTTGTTCTCCTTGTAGCGTGGATAATTGTCAAGCAGTTCCGCTAATTCTTTCATTCTGGTCTGCGTGCGGATAAGCTTAGATTTGTGATTTTTCAGTTCTGATTTTGTTTCAGAATTCTTCTCCGCAAGCTCTGAGAGTGTTCCGATATTATTCCCCTGTACGAAAGCTATAAGGTGAGTCAAATCCTTGAACTTTGCAATCTTTTTCAGATTGGAAACGCTGACATCACGCACCTCACTGAATTTAATTCCGTTATCGTGAAAACGCATAAGCATTTCAATGAGGCTGTCCTCTTTCGGGATTTCTTTCATCTTTGCAAGCTCATTATCAAGCACATCAATACGTTTGAGCAGAGCAGAAATTTTGCGTTTATGGACTTGATTTCACGGTTGGTATCGCCTTTGATGGTGCGTATACCTTTACGCTCCATCTGTGTTGCGGCGACTCCCATATGGACTGTTGGTTTTTCAATTTTGCCCTGTCTTTCAAATGAACGGTGGTCTACTTTTTCGATAATGCCTTTTTCAGCAAGTGCGGAATTTATGAAATTTTCCCATTCACTTCGCCACTCCTCAGCCTTTTCCCGACTGTTCCAATCAGTAGTCTGAACGGTGCGGCACTTGTAAGTCCGCTTGCGTTTATCATAAATTTTATTGCCGTTGCTGTCGAGAACATACTCTTTCTTTTGCTTATCACCCCAAGTCCCGTCATCATTGAACGGACGCATTGTCAGCATAATGTGTGCGTGAATATTTTTCTGCTCACGGTTTGGATTGTGAACGCAGACATCGGCACACATACCTTTATCGACAAAAGTTTTCCGTGCGAACTCCCGTGCAAGTTCAATGCACTCCGCTTCTGAAAGTTCATTCGGCAGTGCAATTTCAATCTCCAGTGAAAGCTGTGCGTTTTTGGATTTCTCTACCGCTTCGACAGCGTTCCAGAGCATAGAACGGTCTGCATATTCTCTCGGTGCATTGTCGGGCAGAAGAATTTCTGTATGAACTATGCCGCCCTTTCGTGTGAAGTCGTGAGTAGTTCCGTCATAGTCGTTCGTGAGCTTTTCGCCCGAACGATAAGCAGCGGCGGCAACAGCAGACTTGCCCATGCCACGACTGATAATTTTAATGGAGCAATGATAGATTGCGATTGTCAAAACCTCCTTTTCTTTTCTTGCTCATTCTCGGCATAATAAAATTACTTTCATTTTGTTATAAGGGAGTAACGGACGGTTACGCTCTTATTCTTTGCCTTTGTAATTTTTTTGTTTCTCCTGCAAGCAGGGTATGTATTGTTTTTTCGGAGTGAATATGATATAATAAAAAACTGGGCAATCTGAAAAATAAGAGTTTGGAGGTACATTATGGGAGATATTTTAATCAAAATTCTTGTATGCTTTATCGCAGGTGCGGGAGCGGGCATCGGAACAGGTTTTGCCGGTATGAGCGCCGCAGCAGTTATAGGCCCTATGCTCATAACATTTTTGGGAGTTCCTGCTTATGATGCAGTCGGCATAGGTCTTATCAGCGATGTTTTGGCAAGCCTTATCAGTGCATACACCTACAAGAAAAGCGGAAACCTGGATGTAAAGAACAGTTTGCCATTACTCATAAGCGTACTTATCACCACAATGGTTGGAAGCTTCGTTGCAAGCTTTCTGCCTGAGCAGACTATGAGCGGTACAATGCAGATAGCGCTTATTATCATCGGACTTCGATTTCTTCTGAAGCCTGTCAATAAAACAAGAGAGCAACTTGAAGAAAGCTCTCCTAAAAACAGATTAATCAAGGCAATCGTCGGCGGCATATTCGTCGGCTTTATCTGTGGTTTTGTAGGTGCAGGCGGCGGAATGATGTTGTTGCTCGTCCTGACTTCTTTCCTCGGTTATCCAATGCATCTGGCGGTCGGCACAAGCGTGTTTATTATGGCGTT
>SVJW01000089.1 GCA_015068735.1 Oscillospiraceae bacterium | reverse complement strand
ATCATTGTGTTGTTTTCTGACATAATTTTTTCCTTTCTTTTTGCTTTTGTTTTTGCAGCTGCACATATACAATAAAAAATAAAGAGGTCATATTCTGTCCTCTTTAAAAAATAGTTGCAATATCTTGCTTGTTAGTATATAATAATATTCAAGAAGGTTGCATAGGAAGCAATGCAGTCATATGATATATTTACAACACTCTCAATAACCACCTCTTATTGCATTTGTTGTATTGTACATTTTAGAAAGGAAAAATGTTATGAAAAAACTTGTATGCTTGCTTGTCGCACTGTGTTTGACCGCCGCATTGTTTTCCTGTACTGACACCCCTGAAACAAAGCAGGAAGAAGTAAAAACGCCCGAAGCGACTGAAACACCGAACGAAACCGCAACACCGAGTGAGCAGGAAGTAACCACGCCAGATACTCCCGAAACTGTAACACCAACAGAGCCTGAAGTAGTAGAGCCCGAGACAACAGAGCCCGAATCGGAAGAGCCCGACGAAAACGTGGTAATGCTCCCCGAGGCTGATGAGAATACAAAATATATCACAATTGAATTCCCCGAGGACTTCCCGGAAACATTCCCGGAAAAGCCATACGTCGAGCCTGTGCTTGTTTCGCCAGAGGAATTTGAATGGGGTGAATATCTTCCTGTCGTTACATATGGAACAAATACCGTAGCCCACGATGAATGGGTAATTGAAACAGCCATACTGTCAAGCGAATCAGACAATCTGACAATGGCTCATGATATATACACCAATGAATACGGGCGTTTAAACGAATATTTGTATGACCAAAATTACAAATCTGATTTCTTGCGTGGAGAATCTCAGAAAATTACTGATGAGATTGGTTTGTTTTTTTCTGTCGCAAACGAATACCAAGGTGTTTACATCAACGGAATAAAGCATGATATAATAATTGACGAAGAAATACCCGAAACAGTACAAATTTTCTTTGCTGATTCCTGCAACAAAGAATTATGGCTAATTAATGTATCCTATCAATACAAATTTGCAACCTATTTATACAACTCTGAAACTAACCAAAGTGAATTTTTGGGCAATCACTTCTTTGAGGCGTCTTTATCACCGGATGGTAAGTATATTGCATATACGTCTCCCATAGGGCAATTGGGCGATATGCTGTCTGCAAAAGATTATTCCTCGGAAAAGCATGGGTTTTACGTGAAAAATTTAGAAAATGGAAAGACAGTATTTTATACTTGTTCGAATAAGTGCAATCCATATCACGGATATCATTGTATAAGTGCATGGGCAAAAAATCAAAAAATCTGGGAAAATCCCTGATTTTTCACCCATCATAACATATAATGGAATCAGGAAATCATCACCAAGGAAAGGGAGAATGTTATGAAAAAAATTGTATGCTTGCTTGTCGCACTGTGTTTGACCGCCGCATTGTTTTCCTGTACTGACACCCCTAAAACAAAGCAGGAAGAAGTAAAAACGCCCGAAGTGACTGAAACACCGAATGAAATCGCATCACCGAGTGAGAATGATACAACCACGCCCGAAACTGTAACGCCAACCGAGCTTGAGTTAACAGAGCACGATAGCTCTGAAAGTTTGCAATCGAATGAGGTTGTAACCCCGGAAGAAATCTATATTCAACCATCGGATTTTATAAACACAGATGACATTAAAGAACCTTTTTCGTCGGTTTTGGATGGTACAAAGCCAATACGAACAGATAACAGTCACGAAAAAGTTATCACCGATATTATTTTTCCTCATTCCGGAAAGAATATTTTTTCATCCCCTCAATTAAGGTATTCCTTAACCGACATGGACAGCGACGGAATAAAAGAATTGTTGCTTTCGGATAAATATGGAGATACGCTTGTGCTTCGGGATTGTAACGATGGCGTATATGGCAAAATGTTCGGTTTTAGAGAAATGGAAGAGATTTACAGCGACGGTACTTTTTCATGGAATCGTACAGATGATATCGGCTTTCATTTCGGAAGAGCTAAGCTTGAATTTATTGACGGAAACTACAAAGCATTTGAGCTTTTCCGTACAAGCTTTAACAGGACAACAGGCAAAGTAACATATTACATAGGGGATGAGCCTTCGGATTCATATTCACTCGTGCAATATGAATATGACGAAGAGCGTTTTAGCAATAAAGATGCAGAGTTCTTTTCAATTGTTAAAGAGTCAAACGAAAAGGAATTCAAACATTTAAGTGTAGTTACAACTTCTTTTGCACCGCGGGAGCAAAGCTGCTTTCCTGCAACGTTTGAATATAACGGACAAAAGATTACAGTAAATGAACCCAAGTTCACGGGTATTCCTACCGATTCTGTTAGTAGCTATAAAGAGAAACTTGCTTTTGAGAACGGAATCACAGTATTTTACGTTTCTCTTGAGGATGGATGGAAGTATTTTGTTGTAGATAAAGACGGAAAAATTGTGGATGATAATTATTCGGGAGAAAGTCACATAAAAGATTCCGCAGCTATCAGCTCAAGGGGCGACTATGCAATAATAATGACAGGTGTGCAAATGTTTTACAAGCAGCAACTGTCACACATAAAAAGTCCGGCTTTAAGTGATATATTTGACAGTATCGGATTTTTTTACAACGGTATTGCACCCGTTGTAAGAGACGGAAAAATAGGGTTTATAGGTGCAGATTGCCAAACTCTCCTTGAACCTTGTATTCAATTTGACGATCTGCGTTACCCACCCGATTACAAGGGGTATTGGTGCTACTACCTTTGTGAGGATGCTATCGTGCTCCCCATTGACGGCGAGTTTGCAATAATCAATATTACCAGAGAATAAAAATGACAGAACACCCGCCATTATGGTAGGTGTTCTGCGTTTGTTTTCAGTGATACTTTATATCAAAATTTAATAAAAGTACTTCATTCCTTCTGCCGCTACATCTATGTTCAATGTTTTGGACACCCAACTGCTTCTTTTGGTTTCAGGGAAAATATATGTAGTAACAGGGTCTTCCGGTGAGACATCATTTGCCCCGTCAGTTTTATAACCAAGATCTTTGATCATTCTAACTGAAAATTCATCTACGGTTTTTTGCGGTTTATTTCCCTGTCCACCATCTCCTACTACGCCAAAAGCATAACGCCCATTACTTCGAATTGAAACTCCGACACAGCCCAAATAACTCCTATAATTTTCTGCATTTGTTGGCAGAACAATATATCTGTGTGAGTCTGCATTTAAAATTCCGCCCATATAAGCTGTTGAATCTTGATGAAAATAATCCCCATAATCACAGCCTATACCATCATTACAAACAGCAGCTTTACTGCATGTATATTTTTTGAAATCTCCGTGTGGAGTTAAATTGCGACCATCCAATCTTTCTTCAATTACCAAACTGCAAGAATCACTATAAGATATATCATCATTTTCGTTTTCCTTTGCTTCAACTGTAACAGTAATAGTTCCTTCGGATTTCGGGGTAATAACACCGTTTTTGTCAATAGTGGCAATGTTCTCATTATCTACTTCCCAAGTGCATTTTGCAGTGAGATACGGAGGAGTGGCCACTGCATTGAGACGGTAATTTTCTCCAACGTAAAGAATGCTATTTTCAGGCTTGTTAAATATACTAATGCCAATAAAGTCAGAAGAGGGAAACCATTTTGAATTAAGACGTGTGTCCTTATTTAAACCAAATCTCCCTCCGGGACGGTAAATGTGGTTTTCATTAGTTGTATACCAACCAACCAATTCATATCCGATGTCTACAAGATTTTCTCCCCACAACGCAATATCTTCTCCAAACTCTTTATACTGAGTATATATTACACTGCCGTCTCTGCCAAGATATTCAATGGTGAAGCTGCCTGTCATATCGGGGGTTAATATAGCGGAGTCCTCTCCGACATATTGTCCGTTGCTGATATTGTTTGAAGCTGTGCGCATCAAAGAATATGTTTGTACAGACTCCGTAGGTTCAACCGGTACTTCTTTTACTGTCCAACCGTTGAATGTACAGCCTTCCTTTGTGGGAGTAGCGGTGTAAATAGCAATCGGTGCATTTACATCGGCATCTTGCTCGTAGAAATTGCCGTCAACATCACCCATACTGTAAACTATTTTCTTTTTGCCGTTTTCTACCCATACTGCATCAAATCCCATCGCCTCGTCTCTCTTGTAAACCTCTCCGGGATAATAGTATTCGTTATGCGCTCTTGATTTCCAGCAGAAGAATTCATATCCTTCCTTTGCAGGAGCAAAAAATGATATTTCGTAATCTGTTCCCTGAAGCTTATCACCCACTTCGAACAGTTCATCCTCGTCTGCCCAAAATGCTATGACATACATTTCCTTCCACTGAGGCACAAGAGTTACATTGCGGCTCATATTAAGCTCTCTTCCCGGAATAGTAATCTTTTCTGTTTCCGATATTACCCAATACATAAATACATGGTCAA
>SVJW01000016.1 GCA_015068735.1 Oscillospiraceae bacterium | reverse complement strand
GACTTTTTAAGTTCCAATCCCCTTACGACCTTCTCGGCTCCTTATATTATACCATATTTAATTGTGTAGTGTACAACTGTTTTCATCATTGTGGTGATAAACCATAATGACAGTCTGTAGCAAAATGCAATCATTTTGCTACAGTTTTTTTTACAAAAAAACGTCTAAAAAGTACTGCTCAAACACTAAAATGTAACAAAACCCGAAAAATAACAACCCCTATATATTGGGTTTCGTGGAAATTCAAAACACAAAAAATTAAGTAAATGTTACAAAGTTATAACAAAAATCGCAAAAAAGCTTGACAAACGTCGTTTTGTTGTTTATAATTAGCAAGGCAAACGGAAAGGGTGGCAAAACCCTTAGAAAAGGACGTGATTTTAGTGTTTGCAAACAGAAAGTTTAAGGCAAGAGTTGCCTTGATCAGTACTGTGATTTTTGTTTTAACAAGTAACATATCTGCCTTTGCGGCACCTTTTAGCTATAGTAGTGTTGAAGCTGTAAGAGAAAAGGCTCTTGGCGAATATCTCTCTTCCGGTGTTGTTATTTTGGCTGATGCGGAAACTTCAGAAACTGAAGACAACAAAACAACAGGCAAAAAACCGGGTGTTAAAACAGAAACAGTAACTGAAGAGGTTAACTTCAACATTATCAAAAGACTTAACCCCATGCTTGAAGCAGGTGCAATTGAGACTGTTCAGGAAGGCGAAAACGGGGAGAAGAAAGTTACTTACGAAGTGAAGTATGAAAAGGGAACAGAAGTTTCCAGAGAAGTAATTTCTGAAGAAATCGTAAAAGAACCTGTAGATAAAATTGTGGAGTACGGAAACAAGAATGCATCTGCAGAAGCTCCTGTAAATACAGGCGTGCTTGATTATAAGTATGTAATTACTTGCGAAGCTACAGCGTATGACCTCTCTCCTGAGGAAAATGGCGGATATGCAGGTCAGACAGCAACAGGCGTTCCCCTTGACAAGGGTGTTATCGCAGTTGACCCCAGAGTTATCCCCCTGGGTTCAAGAGTATATATTGAAGCGATTGACGGTAGCTGGAGCTATGGTTACGCCGTTGCAGCAGATACAGGCGGAGCAATTAAGGGTAAGAGAGTTGACCTTTGCTACAGAACAAGATCTGAATGTATCCAGTTTGGTAGAAGAAAGTGCCGTGTGTATATCCTTAACTAAACAACCAAAGTAAGCAAAGTGGTTGTGACGAGGTCGTTGCAGTCATTTTCAGAAAGGCCCCCTTCGATAGAAGGGGGCTTTTGATGTGTATAGGAAAGAGATACGATCCAAATTTGCCCCCAAAGTATTCGTGTTTTATTGACAAAATTTTCCTTAAAAGTTATAATATAAACAATAACTGATAAAAGGAGATTTATTATGAAAAGAATACTCACCCTTCTTATAGTTTTTATGCTTGCAGGTTGTTCCTTGTTGGGGAACGAAAATTCCCTTTCAAAAGAGAAATTCAAAAAATCGCTTCAGAAAGATTCCGAGGCACTTGAAATGATGATAGGCGAATGGGAATATGAATTCGATGGATGTGCGTATGAGCTTGTTATTGAAGAAAATCAGGAGTTTTCACTCTGGTGCGCATGCGGAAGCCCCGTTGGTAATTCGGATTTAGTAGAATATTATATTTATGATGATGAAAAAAAGCTTTTCTATTTGTACGGAGAAGATAAAAAGTTTGTGGAAACAATGAAGGGCGAGCTTGTAAGTGAAAATGAACTTATGCTCGATGGAAACCTTTTCGAAAGAAATATCCCCGGACTCGTTGACGAGGATGATCTTTTTGATGCTTCAAAACAAAACCCGTCCGAAGTTTATGATACAATCATCGGCAAATGGGAAAGCGCTGAAGGAGAAAGAAGTTGTACTTATATCCTTACCTTGGATAAAGACGGCAAATACACAGAGAAATGTGTTTGCGGAGAACATTCGGCTTATGAAAACTATTTTATATATGATGAAGAAACAGAAATGATTGATTTGTATAACTTAGACAGCAAAATGATCTATATGAGCAGTCGTGTTGAAATCATTAGCGAAGACGAAGTTAAAATCGGCGGAGATTTATTTAAGAGAATAAAATAATAGTTGCTTGGGTACATATCACTATCTGCCACTTACCAATTAAAACATAAAACCGAAATCCCTTCATACATTGTGTATGGGGGGATTTTTATGGAAAGTGCATCAAAGTTATTGAAAAATACGCTGATTCTTGCGGCAAGTACTATTATATTAAGGTTGTCTGCGCTCTTCTTTCAATCCTATCTGGCATCGTCCATAGGTGCGCAACAGCTTGGACTATTTGGCATAATTTCTTCCGTCGGAACAGTTTTTGCAACTATTTCCATATCGGGAATACGTTTCAGCGTAACAAGGCTTGTGGCGGAGGAGGAAAGTCGCGGAAACTCCAATCCCCGTTCTCTTATGCGATGTGCCTTTCTCTACGCCTGTGTTTTCGGGACGTTTTCGGGCACGGCAATGTTTTTTGGTGCAGATCTTTTATCCCGTCATTGGGTAATGGATTCCTCTGTGGCAGATGCTATAAGAATAATGGCAATCTCAATGCCCCTTATCGCACTGGGTAGCGTGGCGGAAGGATTTTTCACCGCAAAACAGAAAATTTTCCGCCTTGTGGTGGTGGAACTGGGAGCACAGATTCTGAGAATAGTTTTCGTTATTTTTGCTTTTTCAAAAGGTGTTCGGACGGATGTTGCGGAAATCCTTTCTTTTGGAATGCTTATAGCCGAGGGCAGTCTTGCAGTAGGTATGCTGATTCTGTATTTTGCAGAAACGGTGAAGAAAAAAGAAAACTGTCCCACAGATAAAAACTTCAGACGACTGGGGAAAACCGCACTGCCTCTTGCCGTTAGCGCCTATATGCGGACAGGACTTTCATCCCTTGGGCAGATAATAATCCCACACGGTCTTAAGAAAAGCGGTATGAAAAGCGCAGCGGCATTTTCGACCTATGGCGTGATTACACAGATGGCATTGCCGGTAGTTATGTTTCCTGCGGCACTTTTAGGAGCGTTGGGAGAAATCCTTGTGCCGCGCCTTACCCAATCCCAGGTACAGGGGAAAAAGATAGGCGTCAGCTACATAGCAAACCGCGCCCTGAGAATAGGCGTAGTGTTCAGCCTGGGGGTAGCGGGGGTTATGTATTTTTATTCAGACCTTTTGGGAAAAACCGTGTACAACAGTATCGAGGCAGGTTTTTACATAAAAATATTTGCGCCAATTGTTCCTATTATTTATATTGATTCCGTAACCGATGGCTGTCTTAAAGGCTTGGGACAGCAGGTTTACTCAATGATATACAATGTGCTGGAGGGAATTATGAATGTAACGCTCCTCCTGCTTTTGCTTCCCCGTGTGGCAATAGTGGGATATATTGCAGTTATGTATATTAAAGAAGTTTTTAATGCGTTTTTAAGCCTCAGACGTCTTTCAAAAGTGACAAGCGTTGATTTTAAATCAATGGGGCTTCTTAAAACATTGCTTTGCACCGTAGCGGCAGGGATTTTCTGCAATATAGCATTTCCGTCGGCTTCAGTTTTTGTAAAAATTATAGCATACTGCGTTTTTTATTTATCTTTGCTTTATGTTGCAAGTGCCGTTTCCCGTGACGATATCAAGTGGGTACTTCATATTTGCAGGGAAAATAACGCAAAAAAACCTGTTCCCGGTGTTGACAAAATGGCTTCATGGCGGTAAAATAAGTGAATAGGTCACATAATTTTTAAGGAAAAGAGGCGTCGAAATGGAAGGTTTAATATTGCCGAAAGAATATGAAGCCAAGCTCACTCTCCGCGAAACACAGAGAGCAATCAAAATTGTAAAAGACAATTTTCAGAAGAAGCTTGCGAAAGAACTTAATCTTGACAGAGTAACCGCACCTGTTATCGTAAGAAAGGACAGCGGTATAAATGACGACCTCAACGGTGTTGAACGCAAGGTTGAATTTGACACCAAGGAATGTGACGGTATCGTTGAAATTGTCCAGTCCCTTGCAAAGTGGAAGAGAATGGCGCTCTACCGTTACGGCTATCAGCCCGGAGAGGGTATCTATACCGATATGAATGCGGTGCGTCGTGACGATAAGGTTGACAACGTTCATTCCCTTTTTGTTGACCAGTGGGACTGGGAAAGAGTTATCAAGAGAGAGGACAGAAATATTGACTTCCTCACAGATTGCGTAACAAAAATTGTGAGGGCAGCGGCAGATACACAGGATATTCTCTGTGAGGAATTTCCGCAGCTTCCCAAAACTATCGAAAGAAACGTGCATTTCGTAACCGCGCAGGAGCTGGAGGATATGTACCCCGGCTATAATGATAAAGAGCGTGAAGATGCCATTACAAGAAAATATAAAACAGTATTCATTATGCAGATTGGTAAGGCACTGAAAAGCGGTAAGCCCCACGACGGTAGAGCACCCGACTACGACGACTGGTCATTAAACGGTGATATCCTTGTATGGAACGATGTTCTCGGCCGCAGTTTGGAGATTTCCTCAATGGGTATACGCGTTGACAAGGAAACCCTTAAGGCACAGCTTACAGAACGTAACGCCCTTGACAGAATGCAGTTTGACTATCATAAGATGATTGATAACGAAACTCTGCCCCTTACAATAGGTGGCGGTATAGGTCAGTCCAGACTGTGTATGCAGATGTTAGGCAGAGCCCACATCGGCGAAGTTCAGGTTTCCGTATGGCCCGGCGAAATGCGTGAGGTTTGCCAAGAAAACGGAATATTCTTGTTATAATGAAGAAGGAATTTGCGAAAGCAAATTCCTTTTTTATTGCGTAGAGAATAGATGTGTGTTATAATAAAACAAAAAGAGCGAGTCAAAAGGCTCAAACAAGATTGGGGGCAAGTGGCGCCAAAAAATGTACGTCCCCAATTGGCTCCTTAGTTTATATCAAGCAAAAATACATCATAAACTTCATCCCTTTGCCGTCTCATTACAGACAGAAAATAGTATTGAAAAGCAGTACTTTTTATGATACACTCAATTTATAAGCAGTTGTAGTAAAGAGGAGCATTTGTATGAATAATTTTGATACTTTTTATATGTCGGAAGAGGAAATTAGTTCCTTTAAGAAAAGGGCAAAAAGCGGTGCTATAAAGTTAATTTTTGTCGATTGTATACTTGTTGCTGTAGCCTACTCACTTGCTGAAGCTTTCATATCTAAAAACAAAGATAACGGTGCACTCGACTTCTATTTTTCCATTCTAGCCTTATGGATGCTTTTAAAATACATGATATTATTTTGCAAGCATATGAAATTTTTATTGTACGGTATAGGGAATTCTAAAAAACTATTGTCTCCCTTAAAAAAGAATAAAAGTGCGTTGTTTTACGCTACGAAAAGTGTTTTAAAAGACCTTATATATCCGTATACTATTTGCAGAGCAATAGCAAGGTTTGTCATAAAAACTGCTAAAAGAATTTGCGAATCATTTAATAGACTTTTCAATAAGTCACACGATAAAGAAACTAAATAAAACCAAAAGCCATTTGGGAAGCCATTTGGGGAGAAGCCATTTGAGCCATTTGGGGACGTACATCTTTTGGTATCGTTTTATTGCTTGCAAAACAAAGAAGTTGGCAAATAAGCCCGTCGCAATAATCTACTGAATAAAAACAAGGAGTTTGCAATAGCTAACTCCTTGTTTTTTTGTATCTTTCCTTGACAAAATCAACAAAAAAGCAGAAAAAAATACCTTTCCTTTGTGCAAAATGATGAAAGAAAAAATAAATTATTGTTTATTATACAGATATATAAATATCACATTTTATAGTAAAATTAATATACGGAGGAATCCTTCGTATAATTTACAAAAACGGAGCAATTCTCAATAAGGGAAGAGGCGGAAACAACCCCCGCTTCATGTCTTCGTAGAAAGGCGGTTTAGGCAATGAATGTATTTAGTGGAGAAAACATCAGAAACGTAGTAGTATTAGGACACGGCGGAGCAGGAAAGACATCGCTTGTTGAAGCGATTTTACATAAAGCCGGTGCATCTGACAGATTTGGTAAGATTGCAGACGGAACAACTGTAAGCGACTATGATCCGGAAGAAACCAAGAGAAAGATTTCTGTTAATCTTTCCATGGCACCCTGTGTATGGCATACTCCCAAAATATCCGATTCAAAGCTTAACCTTATCGACACTCCCGGATATTTTGACTTTGCAGGAGAGGCTTTGGGCGGTATCCGTGCAGCGGAGAGTGCTCTTATCGTTATAAATGCGAAAAGCGGCGTACAGGTTGGTACTGAAAAGGCATGGAAATACGCAACAGACCGCGGTATGGCAAGAATGATGTTCATCAATATGATGGATGATGAAAATGCTGATTTTGATAAAGTCGTTGCGCAGATTCACGACAAATTCGGTGCAAGTGCCGCAGTTTTCAGAATTCCGATTAAGGAAGGCAAGGAAATAAAGGGCTATGTAAATGTTGTAAGCGGTAAGGCATATACCGTTTCCAACGATGTTGAAACAGAAATTCCGATTCCCGACAATATGAAGGAATCCTACGATAAATATCACGATGCACTTGTTGAGGCTGTTGCTCTTACAAGTGACGAACTTCTTGAAAGATATTTTGCAGGCGATGTTATTACTGACGAAGAAATGCGTGCCGTTCTTAAAGGCAGCGTTAAGCAGGGACAGGTAGTTCCCGTTTATGGCGGTTTCTGCGTTGATAAGACTTTCGCAGTTCGTTCTCTTATGGACGCTATGCTCAAGTATCTTCCCTCTCCTGTGGAGGCAGAAACTACACCTGCTTGCGATGAATCTGCTCCCCTCAGCGCAATTGTATTCAAGACATTGGCTGACTCTTACGGAAAGATTTCTCTTATCCGTGTGATGAGCGGTACTTTAAAGGCTGACTCTACTGCATATAACGCAACAAAGGATGTTAACGAAAGAATCGGTAAACTCTACGTTCTTCGCGGTAAGAAGCAGATTGAAGTTCCCGAGCTTAAAGCAGGCGACATCGGTGCAGCTACAAAGCTTTCTTATACACTTACAGGCGACACCCTTGCAAAACAGGGCGGAGAAGCTCTTGAAAGTATAGAATTTGCACCCGCTGCAATTAAAATGGCGATTGTTCCCCAGGCAAAGGGTGATGAAGAGAAGATAAGCGCAGGTCTTAACAAACTTCGCGAGGAAGATCCCTCTTTTGAAATTGGAAACAACCCCGAAACAAAGGAAATGACTATTGCCGGCACAGGTGAGCTTCATCTTGATGTTATTACAAGCAAACTTAAATCCAAGTTCGGTGTAGCAGTTAATCTTCAGGCACCTAAGATTGCATATCGTGAAACCATCCGCAAGAGTGTCAAGGTACAGGGAAGACACAAGAAGCAGTCCGGCGGTCACGGTCAGTTCGGTGATGTTTGGATTGAATTCAGCCACCATGACGGTAACGAACTTATTTTCGAGGAAAAGATTGTAGGCGGTGCAGTTCCCAAGAACTATTTCCCCGCAGTTGAAAAAGGTCTTCAGGAATCTATCACAAAGGGTGTTCTTGCAGGTTATCCCGTTGTAGGTCTTAAAGCTGTGTTGGTTGACGGTTCTTACCACCCCGTTGACTCTTCCGAAATGGCGTTCAAAGTTGCTGCAGGCATTGCGTATAAGGATGGTCTCTCACAGGCAAGTCCCGTACTTCTTGAGCCCATCGGTCATCTTGAAGTTCATATGCCTGAGGATCTTATGGGTGATATCATTGGTGACATTAATAAGCGTCGCGGCAGAATTCTCGGTATGAATCCCATCGGTGACGGTATCGGTGAAGTTATCGCAGAAGTTCCCGAATCCGAAATGGTTAAGTATGCAACTGACCTTCGCAGTATGACCCGTGCAAGAGGAAGCTTCACATTCTCATTTGAAAGATATGAAGAAGTTCCCGAAAACATTGCACAGAAAGTAATTGAAAGTGCGAAGGCGTAAAAAGTAGCGGTGCTGATTTTTCAGCACCGCTTTTTGCATAAAAAGGAAAAATGTACATATAATTTTTTTGACAGGAGTGTGATTTTATGAAAAAACTTATTTTGTTATTAGTTGCGATGACATTGGTATTGACTGCTTGCGGATCTGCCAAGGCAAAACTGTCAGCCGATGAGGCGAAACAGATAGCCCTGGATAATGCAGGGCTTTCAAATGAAGATGTAACTTTCATAAAGGCAGAAAAAGATCGTGACGATGGAAAGGTTGTTTATGAAGTTGAATTTTACACAAAGGATAAAAGGGAATTTGACTACGAAATAGACGGAAACACAGGTGATATACTGTCTTACGATACAGACGCTGAAAATTATAAGCCCACATCTGCCGAGACTTCACAACAGGAAACAGCAATAACTGAGGAAAAGGTAAAGGAAATTGCTCTTTCTAAAGTTCCCGGTGCAACGGCAGAAAATATCCGCGAATTCAAAAAGGAATTTGACGATGGCAGGGAAAAATACGAGGGAAAAATCGTGTATGATAAAACAGAATATGAATTTGAAATCGATGCAAAAACAGGCGAAATTCTAAAATGGGAAACAGAATCGGTTTTTGATTAAAAACAGCGGTAAACACAGTCGTGTTTACCGCTGTTTTTGCGTCAGAAAGTATGCAATTGTCGAAACGATAAAAAAATACTGATTTTAGGCGGTTTTTCGCTCAAAAATGCTTGCATTTACGCTGAATAGTGGTATAATATATAGGATGATAGAACTGGAAGTAGGCTCTATCGTAAAAATGAGTAAGAAAAAATTTTATGATATATTTTTATGAGGTGATTTAGAATGAACAAAAAGACTATTGAAGACATTCAGGTACAGGGTAAGAAAGTTCTCGTTCGTTGCGACTTTAACGTACCCCTTGACAAAGACGGAAACATTACAGACGAAAACAGAATTGTAGGCGCTATGCCCACAATCAAATATCTTGCAGATAACGGCGCAAAGGTTATTCTTTGCTCTCATATGGGTAAGCCCAAGGGTGAGCCTAAGCCCGAGTTCTCACTTGCTCCCGTAGCAAAGAGACTTTCCGAAAAACTTGGTAAGGAAGTAGTATTTGCAGCAGATGCTAACGTTGTTGGCGAAAATGCAAAGAAAGCAGTTGCAGAGATGAAGGATGGCGACATCGTTCTACTTGAAAACACTCGTTACAGAGCAGAAGAAACAAAGAATATTGAAACATTCAGCAAGGAACTTGCTTCTCTTGCAGAAATCTTTGTTAACGATGCATTCGGTACAGCTCACAGAGCTCACTGCTCCACAGTTGGTGTTGCAGATTATCTTCCTGCAGTTTGCGGTTACCTCATTCAGAAGGAGATCGAATTCCTCGGCAATGCAGTTAATAATCCCGTTCGTCCTCTTGTTGCAATCCTCGGCGGTAGCAAGGTTTCCAGCAAGATCAGCGTAATTGAAAATCTTCTTGACAAGGTTGACAAGCTCATCATCGGTGGCGGTATGGCATACACATTCATGGCTGCAAAGGGTCAGGAAGTAGGCGACAGCCTTCTTGAAAAGGACTACATCGACTATGCTAAGGAAATGATGGCAAAGGCAGGAGATAAGCTTCTTCTTCCTATCGATACAGTAGTTGCTAAGGAATTTAATAACGATGCAGAAAGCAAAGTAGTTCCCGAGGGAGGCATTGAAGCCGGCTGGCAGGGACTTGACATCGGTCCTAAGTCAATCGAACTCTTCTCCAACGCTGTTAAGGATGCAAAGACAGTTGTTTGGAACGGACCCATGGGCGTATTTGAAATGGAAAACTTCGCAAAGGGTACAAACGCAATCGCACAGGTTCTCTCTGAAATCGATGCTACAACAGTTATCGGCGGTGGCGACAGCGTTGCAGCAGTTAACCAGGCAGGCCTTGGCGACAAGATGAGCCACATCTCCACAGGTGGCGGTGCAAGCCTTGAATTCCTTGAAGGTAAGGAACTTCCCGGTATTGTGGCTCTCCAGAATAAGTAATCCGAACAGAACGTTTTTTGAAAGGAATTGAAAACTATGAGAAAGATCCTTGCCGCAGGCAACTGGAAAATGAACAACACTCCCTCTCAGGCAGAAGCTATGATTAACGAGCTTAAGGGCAAGGTTGCAGGTTGTAAGAACGATGTTCTTATCTGCCCCACATACGTTTGCCTTCCTGCTGCAGTTAAAGCTGCAGAGGGCAGCAATATTAAAATCGGTGCACAGAATCTTCACTTTGAAGACAAGGGTGCATTCACAGGTGAAATCAGCGCCCAGATGCTTAAGGAAATCGGCGTTGAATACGTTATCATCGGCCACAGTGAAAGACGTGAATACTTCGCTGAAACAGACGATACAGTAAACGCAAAGGTTATTCAGGCACTCAAGTACGACCTTATCCCCGTGCTTTGTTGCGGTGAATCCCTTAAGCAGAGAGAAGATACAATCACTTTTGACTTCATTCGCAGTCAGATCAAGATTGCATTCCGCGGTATCTCCAAGGAAGATGCAGTTAAGATTGTAGTTGCATATGAGCCTATCTGGGCTATCGGTACAGGTAAGGTTGCAACAAGCGAGCAGGCTAACGAAGTATGTAAGGATATCAGAGAATGTCTTGCAGGTATCTACGACGAAGAAACTGCAGCTAACATCCGTATCCTCTATGGCGGCAGCGTAAACAAGGACTGCGCGGCTGAGCTTTTCGCTATGAGCGATATTGACGGCGGTCTTGTTGGCGGTGCAAGCCTTAAGCCTGATGACTTCTCCATCATCTGTAACGCATGATTTTTGCACAGATGGCTGTTGAGCTCTTTGCCCAACAGCCTTTTTGTCCGTTTTTAAGGATTGAAAAATTTTAGCCTAAAGAGAATAATCGAGGTTAAGATTACTCGCTTTTGGTTATCAGAAAGGTATGGTACAAAATGACAAAAAAACCTATAATGCTTATGATACTTGACGGGTACGGATATAACCCCTCAACTGAAGGAAATGCCGTATATAGCGCCAAAACTCCCGTTATGGATAAACTTCTCTCCGAATGTCCCAATACCCTCATCAATGCAAGCGGTATGGATGTAGGCCTTCCCGACGGACAGATGGGTAACAGCGAAGTTGGTCATACCAACATTGGTGCAGGAAGAATCGTTTATCAGGAGCTTACCAGAATTACAAAATCCATCGCAGACGGTGACTTCTTCACAAAAGATGCTTTTGTAAAGGCTATCGAAAACTGTAAGAAGAACGACAGCGCACTTCACCTTTACGGACTTCTGTCCGACGGTGGTGTTCACAGCCACATCACACATCTTTATGCCGCAGTTGAAATGGCAAAGAGAAACGGTCTTGAAAAGGTTTTCGTTCACGGCTTCATGGACGGACGTGACGTTTCTCCCACAAGCGGTATTGACTTTGTAAAGACTCTGCAGGAAAAGCTCGATGAAATCGGTGTTGGTAAAATCGGTGTTCTTTCAGGCAGATACTACGCAATGGACCGTGACAACCGTTGGGAAAGAGTTGAGAAGGCATATGCTGCACTCGTTTACGGTGAGGGTGAAAAGAATCCCGATGCAGTAGATGCTATGCAGAAATCTTACGATAATGGCGTAACAGACGAATTTATCGTTCCCACAGTTGTTACCGAGGGCGCAACAATCGGTGCAAATGACAGCGTAATCTGCTTCAACTTCCGCCCCGACAGAGCAAGAGAAATCACCCGTACATTTGTGGATGCTGATTTTGACGGATTTGAAAGAAAGAATGGGTTCTTCCCGCTTTACTATGTATGTATGACACAGTACGATGCAAAGATGCCCAATGTTGACGTTGCATTCAAGCCCGAGTCCCTTACAAATACATTCGGCGAATATATTGCAGAAAAAGGTCTTACTCAGCTTCGTATCGCAGAAACAGAGAAGTATGCACACGTTACATTCTTCTTCAATGGCGGTGTTGAAGCTCCCTATAATAATGAGGACCGCGCGCTTATCGCATCTCCCAAGGTTGCAACCTATGACCTTCAGCCCGAAATGAGCGCTAACGAGGTTACAGAGGAAGTATTGAAGCGAATTGAAAGCGATAAGTACGACTGCATCATCCTTAACTTTGCAAACTGCGATATGGTTGGTCACACAGGCGTATTTGAGTGTGCGGTTAAGGCGGTTGAAACTGTTGACACCTGCGTTGGCAAGGTTGTAGATGCAATAAAGGCAAAGGGCGGTATCGTTTGTATTACTGCTGACCACGGTAATGCAGACCAGATGGTTGACCCTGAAACAAAGGATGTATTTACTGCACACACAACAAACCCCGTTCCCTTTATCGTAGTGGGTAAGGATGTAGAACTTCGCGAAGGTGGAAGACTTGCAGACATTGCGCCCACACTTCTCGATATTATGGGAATAGAAAAGCCCTCAGAAATGACAGGCGAAAGTCTTATTAAATAATTCGAATTAGGAGAGTTATTATGAAAAATCACCCCATCGGAATCTTTGACAGCGGATTGGGTGGCCTTACCACGGTAAGAGAAATTCAGAGGATTATGCCCGGTGAAGACATCATCTATTTTGGTGACACCGGGCGTGTCCCCTACGGAACAAGGAGCCGTGAAACCATTATCCGCTACACAAAAGACGATATCGATTTTTTGCTCAGGCACGATATAAAATTCATTATTGCCGCTTGCGGAACTGCAAGCTCGGTTGCTCTTCCCATACTTCGGGATAAGTACGACATAAAAATAATGGGCGTTCTGGAAAGTGCCTGCAAAAAAGCCGTAGAGGTGACAAAGACAGGACGCATCGGCGTTATCGGAACAAGCGGAACTGTTAAAAGCGGAAAGTATGAGGAACTCATAAAGGAATTAAACCCCAAAATGGAGGTTTTTTCCAATGCCTGCCCTATGTTTGTTCCCCTTGTTGAAAATGGGTACGCCGAAAGTGAAGCGGCAATGATAATTGCCAAAGATTATCTTAAACCCCTGAAAGAGGCAAATGTGGATACACTTATCTTAGGATGCACACATTACCCCTTGCTTACGAAAGTTATTTCGGCTATAATGGGAGAGGGGGTTACTCTTTTAAGTCCCGGCGCACTTGCGGCGGAGGAGGCAAAGAGTTATCTTGAAAAAGAAGGACTTCTCAGCGATAAAGATCACGGAAACAGCGAATTTTACGTTTCTGACTCGGTAGAAAACTTCACTCAGCTCGGAAGTACTTTTTTAGGAAAACCCATTGACGGAAAGGTACACCTGGAGGTGTTCGACTAATGAAAAAAGACGTTTACATATCGATAAAGGGCAGTCAGGACTATGGCGACGATAAAAACGGTATGGAAATTACCACGGCAGGTACTTTTTACGACAAAGACGGAAAATACTACCTGAGTTATGCGGAGGGTGATTTTTCGGGAATGGAGAAATGCAAGACCACCCTTAAAGTTTCCCCCGACGGCATAGTTACTATGATGCGCCACGGGCAGACAAATACCCATATGATTTTTGAGAAAGGGAAGTGCCATATAGGGCATTATGAAACGCCTTACGGTGATTTCACAATCAGCGTGACGGCAAATGATATCAATGTTTCCCTTGACGAAAATGGCGGAAATATCGATATTGATTATATAATGGACATAAACAACATTTCGCGCTCCCGTAACGGAATTTCCCTTACAGTAAGAGCTTAATACATAACGATGAAAGGAAGATTTTTCATGGCAAATACGCTTTCTATGAAGAAATCACAGATATATAATGCGGCAATGGAGGCGGCAAAGGCGGCATATCCCGAAATTGAGATTCCTGCCTTTACAATTGAAGTTCCCAAGGATAAGGGCAACGGAGATTATGCAATTAACCTCGCAATGATGCTTGCGCGCGCTGCAAAGTCAGCTCCCCGTGCAATCGCTGAAAACATTGTTGCAAATCTTAAGGCGGAGGCGCTTGGCGCAACTAAAATTGAGATTGCAGGCCCCGGCTTTATCAATTTCTACCTTGATAAGAGCTATCTTTATAACGTAATGGCTGAAATTGAGGAAGAAAAGGAAGCCTACGGTAATGTAAATGTTGCTGACGGCAAAAAGGTTGTAGTTGAATTTGTCAGTGCAAACCCCACAGGTCCCATGCATATGGGTAATGCCCGCGGTGGTGCGCTTGGCGATACATTAAGCAATGTTCTCTCCCGTGCAGGGTGGGACGTAACAAAGGAATTTTATATCAATGACGCAGGTGCGCAGATTGATAAATTCGGCAGAAGCCTTGATGCCCGTTATATCCAGATTCTTAAGGGCGAGGATGCAGTAGAATTTCCTGAGGATGGTTATCAGGGTGACGACATCCGCGTTCACGCACAAAACTATATTGATAAATACGGAGACATTCTTCTTGACAAAGAAGAACAGGAGAGAAAGGATGCTCTTGTAGCATATGCGCTCCCTCTTAACATCGCCGCACTTCAGGAAACCCTTACAAAGTACGGCATCAATTATGATGTATGGTTTTATGAAAGCACACTCCATAACGGTGGCAGTGTAGCAGAAACTCTTGAAAAACTTAAAAATAGCAACATTACCTATGAAAAAGACGGTGCTCTTTGGATTAAGTCTACAGAGTTTGGTAGCGAAAAGGACGATGTTCTTGTTCGTGCAAACGGTATTCCCACATACTTTGCGGCAGATATTGCATATCATCGCAATAAGCTGGAAGAGAGAGGTTTCGACCTTGCAATCAATATCTGGGGTGCAGACCACCACGGACATATTGCCCGTATGAAAGGTGCTATGGAAGCGGTAGGTATCAGCGGAGATAAACTTGACGTGCTTGTAATTCAGCTTGTACGCCTTATGCGTAACGGTGAGGTTGCGAGAATGAGTAAGCGTACAGGTAAGATGATTACCCTCGCTGACCTTATCGATGAAATCGGTGTAGATGCAGCACGTTTCTTCTTCAATATGCGTGCGGCAGGAAGCCATATGGATTTCGATCTTGACTTGGCAGTAAGTCAAACAAATGAAAACCCCGTGTTCTATGTTCAGTACGCTCATGCAAGAATCTGCTCAATAATCAGAATTCTTGAAGAAAGTGGTGTTAAAGTGCCTAAGGTTTCTGATATTGACGCATCTCTTCTTAAGAAGGATGAAGAAATCGAACTTCTTGAAACTCTTGCACGTCTTCCCGAGGAAATTAAAGCTTCCGCAGAAAGCTTTGACCCCAGCAATCTTACACATTATCTTATAGATGTGGCATCACATTTCCATTCATTCTACAACGCTTGTCGTGTTCGTGATGAGGAAGAAAATCTTATGTGCGCCCGTCTTAAGCTTATTGAGTCTACAAGAATTGTAATCAAGAATGTTCTTGATATTCTCGGTGTAAGTGCCCCCGAAAAAATGTAATAACTTTTACGAAAGGGAAAATATCATGAGAAAGAATAAGTTTTTAGCGCTTTTACTTGCGCTTATAATGCTCTTCTCTGTCTCTGTATTTGCAGAAGAACCTGTAAAAACACCTGAAGAACAACAGGCAGAGGTTGAAGAGTATTCCAACTATATGCAAAAGAAAATTGTTCAGGTTTATGCTCATTCAATTGCTGATAACTACTATTACGGCATTGATGACGAGGAACTTTTGTTTGCCGTTGTATGCAACCTGATAGACGAGGGTAAGTTTGACATAAACAGCGTTATTAAGGCGATGATAGGCGCTCTTAAGGACGAACATGCAGCCTTTTATACCCCCGAAGAATACAAATTAATGACGGAAGATGTAGCAGGCGAATTTTCAGGAATAGGTGTTACCATTACTGAAAATTCCAATGGTGTATTAGTCCTTTCTGTAATTGAGGGTGGTCCTGCATACAAGGCAGGTATACTTGCTAACGACTATATTATAGGCGTTAACGGACAGAGCACGGAGGGTTTAAGCTCCGCTAAGGTAAGAGAAATGGTAGTCGGCCCCATCGGAACCGAAGTAAAGGTAAAGGTACGCCGCGGTAAGGATGAAATCGAATTTACCTGTGTTCGTGATACAGTAGTAGTTTCTCAGATTGAATCGGAAATGATTGACAAGGATACCGCATATATAAAGCTGGATCAGTTTACATCCAATTCGCCTGAGGAAATGAAAACTCTTGTTAAAGACCTTCAGTCCAAGTTTGTGGATAATGTTATTCTTGACCTTCGTGATAACCCCGGAGGTGACCTTAATGCGGCTATCGGAATTGCAAATGTCTTCATAAGTGCGGGAAAAATTGCCGAGCTTCGTTATAAAGATGAGACCAAGAATGAGTTTATTTACAGCGAAAACTTCCATGCTCCCAATTTTGACCTAGTTGTACTTGTAAACGAAAACAGCGCATCTGCCAGCGAATTTCTTGCTATGGCAATTCAGTCAAGAGGTGCCGGAGATATTATCGGCACTAAAACATACGGAAAAGGAAGTATGCAGGTTCTTAACCGTGCTATAAACGGTGCAGGCTTTAAATATACTGTTGGTGAGTTCTACACCTATACAGGCAAGAGAATCCATACTGTCGGCGTAACACCCGATGTTTATGTTGAAAACCTTGAAATCAAAGTAAACGAGGAAGAGTTTGTTCCGATTGATGTTACAAAGCTTTCTGAAGAAAAGCTTGACGGAAATATGGTTATGGCTCTTGAGCAGAGACTTGTTGCCGTTGGACTTATGAAAGAAGCCGATGAAGTGTTTGACGATACAACAAAGGATGCAGTTTCCCGTTTGCAGGCAACTTTGGGTTATGATATAACGGGAATTCCCGGTGTTGGTGAATTTATGTTCTTGAACGACTACGATTACAGCCAGCTTGACCAGGTAATAGACCTTCAGATGGAGGCTGCTATAAAGCATTTCAGATAATCGTATGGAACACAAGAATCAACTTGTAAACTTTATAATTAACGGGGAAAATCGTAGTGCTGAAGCATTTTTGACAGAAATAAAAGAAAGGGCAGCTTGCAGTGAATATGCCGAAGCAAGGGAGAAAATTCTCCTTATAGAAGTGGCGAAATACCTTAACGATAGGTTTCCGGCATTTTATGCGGATGTTAAGAAACTGACAGCGGATTTGTTTAAAAACAGACTTTCTGCAAGGGAATGTATAGATTATCTTTGCAGAAAAATCAAGGATTCGTTGAAAGAGGAAAAACTGGAATCCTACGCAAAGGCACTTGATTTTGTAGAGGAAAATCTTTTTAGTAATCAGCTGACTGTAGGTGCTGTAGCAGAATATACAGGAGTTTCGCAAAGCAGTCTTGTAAAGCTGTTTTGTGAAAACATCGGCATTACTCCCGGTGACTACATCGGAAAAGGAAGATGTGAAAAGAGCCTTGATTTTTTAAAGGAAAATATGTCTGTTGAAAATACAGCGCTTTCCGTGGGCTTTTCTTCCGTGGAAACATATATCCGTACATTTAAAAAGCATATGGGATTAACTCCCGGTATGTGGAAAAAGAAATATTTGTAAAAGAGGTGACAAGAGTGAAGTTTGAACTTTTAAAATCAAATAAAATCAAAGTTACAATGAATGCGGAGGATTGCAGAGGGCTGGGAATTTCCTTTGACGCAATGGCGAAGAACTCCCCCGAATCAAGAGAGGCATTCTTTAAACTTCTCCGCCGTGCGGAGGCAGAGGTGGGATTCACCTGTGACAATGCACGCCTGGTGGTGGAAGCGGCTATTCAGGCTGAAAAAAGCGAAATGACACTCTTTGTTACCAAAGTTGATAATGAAGAGGAGAAGAAGCTTTTTGACAAACTTTCTAAAATAAACCTTGACCTTTTGCAAAAAGATTTGAAAGAGATAAATGACAAGAAAGAAGAAAATAAACCCTCTGTCAGCACTATGATAGAACTTCTTGATTTTGAAGATGTTATCAGAATGTGCCATGTAATGCGCGAATGCTTCTGGGGAAGCCTTTATTCCTACAAGGATAAGTATTATATGACAATGCTTCCCACATACATACCAAAAGCATCGGAATTCGGTGCAGTATGCTCCGAATCCTACCGCAGTATAGTGGAAGAACACGGCAAAGCAATCGTGAAAAACAGTGCATTTTTGTTTATAAGAAATAAGTTTAGTGAATAAACAAACCGAGCTTGCGAATTCGCAAGCTCTTTTTATTGTCAAGTCAATTTAGTCATTTGAGTGCTTAATGACTAAATTGACTTGACAAAGTGCGTAATGAATATTATAATATAATTAAGTAACAATATCCGTGAAAGAGGTATTTATGAGAAATTATAATTATAAAAACAAATGGGAACAGTTTTTAACTCCTGATATAGTGTCTATGCTTACACAAATTCATGAATTTAAAGGAAAACAGAATTTGTTTATCGAATCAAGGGCGGATTCACTTACCGGTCTTGTTGAAATTGCTAAAATACAGAGTACAGAAGCTTCTAACAGAATTGAGGGTATATATACTTCCGATGAAAGAATTAAAAAACTTGCATTAGCTAAAACGAATCCCAAAAACAGAGACGAGGAAGAAATTGCAGGATATAGAGATGTTCTGAATACAATTCACTCTAATCATGATGGTATCCCGATTAAGCCTAATATTATTTTGCAACTTCACAGAGATTTATACAGATTTAATACTGTAACTTATGGCGGTCAATATAAGAATGTGGACAACGTTATTGCTGAAGAGGATTCAGAAGGAAACAAGTTTGTTCGTTTTCAGCCGGTAGAATCGTGGGAAGTACCCGAGAGTATGGAAAATCTTTGTTCGTCATTCAACGAGGCTATTGCATTGGAAACAATCAATCCGCTTCTTGCAATCCCAATGTTTATACTTGATTTTTTATGTATACATCCGTTTAATGACGGAAACGGAAGAATGTCCAGACTTCTTACCCTGCTATTGCTTTATCGCAGTGGGTATATTGTTGGAAAATACATCAGTATTGAAAAAATGATTGAAACAACAAAAGAGAGCTATTATGACGCATTGCAAAAGAGTTCAATAGGATGGCATGAAAATAATAATGATTATGCACCGTTTGTAAAATATATGCTCTCTGTTATTCTTGCGGCATACAGGGAGTTTGCATCCCGTGTACAGATAATGATTGAAAGCAAGCTTTCAAAACCTGAAAGGGTTGCTAAGATTATTGAAGATACACTGGGTAAAGTAACAAAACAGGATGTTTTAGAAAAATGTCCCGATATAAGTGAAACTACGGTGCAGAGAGCGTTAAATGACCTTCTTAAAAATCGTAAAATCATTAAAATCAGCGGTGGAAGATACACTTCCTATATTTGGAACAGAGAGGACGAATAACAAATGATTACAGGTGAACTTAAAAATAAAATTGACAGTTTGTGGGATATATTTGCATCAGGCGGACTGGTAAATCCGCTTGATGTAATTGAGCAGATTACATATCTGATGTTTATACACGACCTTGATGAGACTGACAACCTGCGTGCCAAAGAAAGTGCAATGTTGGGGCTTCCTCATAAAAGCATTTTTGCCGAAGTGGTTGAAATCGGTGACCGAAAAATAGACGGGAATCAGCTTAAGTGGACTACATTTCACGATTTTCCTGCAGGGCAAATGTATTCTGTTATGCAGGAATGGGTGTTCCCGTTTATTAAGAATTTGCACGCTGATAAGGATAGTGCATATTCCAAGTATATGGATGACGCTATCTTTAAAATTCCTACCCCCCTTGTCCTTGATAAGGTAATAACATCCCTTGACGGTATTTACGAGCTTATGAAAAAATCTAATGATGCCGATGTAAAAGGCGATGTGTACGAGTACCTCTTGAACAAAATTGCACAGTCAGGATTGAACGGTCAGTTCAGAACACCGCGCCATATTATAAAAATGATGGTAGAGCTGATGCAACCAAAGCCTGATGAAGTAATCTGTGACCCTGCGTGCGGAACAAGCGGCTTTTTAGTAGCTGCAGGAGAATACCTCAGAGAAAACCATAAGGAAGAAATTTTCTTTAACAGGCAGAAAAAAGACCACTATATGAACTCTATGTTCTTCGGCTACGATATGGACAGAACTATGCTCCGTATCGGTGCTATGAATATGATGACACACGGCATTGACAGTCCGTTTATCGAATACCGAGACAGTCTTTCCGACCAGAATGCAGATAGGAGTAAGTATTCCCTTATTCTTGCAAATCCCCCTTTCAAAGGTAGTCTTGATTACGATATAGTATCTGCGGACTTACTTAAAATGTGCAAGACCAAGAAGACCGAGCTTTTGTTCCTTGCGCTTTTCCTTCGTATGCTCCGCGTTGGCGGCAGATGTGCCTGTATTGTTCCCGACGGTGTGCTTTTCGGCTCTTCAACAGCGCATAAAGCAATCCGCAAGGAGATTATAGAAAACAACCGCCTTGAAGCAGTTATTTCTATGCCCTCCGGTGTGTTCAAACCATACGCAGGGGTTTCTACTGCTATACTTATTTTCACTAAAACCGAACACGGTGGAACGGACAAGGTTTGGTTCTACGATATGAAAGCAGACGGCTTTAGTCTTGACGATAAGAGATCCCCTGTAGCTGAAAACGATATTCCCGACATTATCGAAAGATTTCATAATCTTGATAAAGATGCAGACAGAGCAAAAACAGAACAATCCTTCTTTGTGGACAAGCAGGATATTGTAAACAACGATTACGACCTCTCTATCAATAAGTATAAAGAAACAGAATATGTACCTGTGGAATATCCCTCCACAACGGAGATTATGACAGACCTCCATGAACTTGAAATGGAAATAACCAAAGGACTCAGTGAATTGGAGGAACTGATAAATGAGTAATGATATTATAAAAAGCAGTGAAATTTTGCTTTATAATTATGGTGACGATAAAGTTTATGTTGATGTGTATTTCAAAGACGAAACATTTTGGCTTACACAAAAGACAATGGCGGAATTGTTTGAATGTACTCCTGATAATATCTCTTTGCATTTAAAAAACATTTATAATGAAGAAGAATTGTTCCCTGAAGCAACTACCGAGAAATTCTCGGTAGTTCGAAAAGAAGGAAATAGAAATGTAAAAAGAACACTCGATTTTTACAACCTTGATGCAATTATAGCTGTTGGTTACCGTGTTAATTCAAAAAAGGCAACACGTTTCCGTCAATGGGCAACACAGACTTTAAAAGAGTATGTTACCAAAGGTTTTGTATTAAACGATGATATGCTCAAAAACGGTAGACCGTTTGGAAAAGACTATTTTGCTGAATTGCTGGAGCGCATCCGTGAAATTCGTGCCAGTGAACGTCGTGCATATCAGAAAATTGCAGATGTTTTTGAACAGTGTAGCTACGATTACAATAAGAACAGCGAAACCACAAAGGCTTTCTACGCTTTTGTACAGAACAAACTGCATTATGCAGTAACAGGAAAAACAGCGGCAGAATTGATTGTCGAGCGTGCTGATTTGGACAGTCCGACAATGGGGCTCACAACTTGGAAAGGAGCACCCGATGGCAAAATTTTAAAAAGTGATACCATTGTCGCAAAAAATTATCTTAATGAGAAAGAAATATCACGTCTTAACAGGCTTGTTACTATGTTTATTGACTATGCAGAACTTATGGCTGAAGATGGAATCCCCATGAGTATGCAGGACTGGCTTACGGAAACAGATAATTTTCTTGCGAATAACCGCAGAAAAGTTCTTGATTCTAAAGGACATATTTCCCATAATGATGCCATAAAAAAAGTCGGCAATATATACACCGAATTCAGAAAAAAACAAGATAGAGATTATGTGTCTGACTTTGATAAAGAAACCGCAAAATATCTTAAGGGAGAATGAAAGGGGGCTGTGTAGTGGAGAAAGTAAGATTGGGAGACGTGTGCATAAGAGCCTCATCAAATATTGCTCAAAAGGATGTAGAGAATAATGAGGGCACATATCCAATTTATGGAGCAAGTGGATTTATAAAAAATGTAGATTTCTATAAACAGGACAAGGAATATATTGCAGTAGTTAAAGATGGTGCTGGTGTCGGAAGGATTATTAAATGCCCGGCAAAATCTTCTGTGATAGGAACTATGCAATACATATTGCCAAAGGAAAACGTTGACATAGATTTTTTGGCTTTTGCTATGGAAAATATGAATTTGGCAAAATATTATACGGGTGCGACTATACCGCACATATATTTTAAGGATTATTGTAAAGAGGAATTTTTGTTATTAGATATTAAAGAGCAGAAAAACGTAGCATATATTCTTAATAAAATTTCAGATTTAATCAGTAAACGAAAAGAGCAACTTTCAAAATTGGACGAGCTTGTCAAAGCACGATTTGTCGAACTCTTTGGTGACCCAGTAGATAACCCAATGGGATGGTCAACCAAACAATTACAAGAACTTGTAACAGACGATTGCACTATTTCTTACGGAATTGTACAGACTGGCGATGACCAAGAAGATGGTGTACCAGTTTTTCGCCCTGTTGATATTGTAAATCGTATTCCTGTAAGGTCTGAACTCAAAAAGACTACCGAAGAAATATCCAACAAATACAAGCGCACTATTCTCAAAGGGCGTGAAATGCTAATAACAGTTCGAGCAAATATTGCAGATACGTGCATTGTTGGTGAAGAGTTTGCTGGGTGCAATGTTGGTAGAGGTATTGTTCCGATTAGAACTAAGGAAACTGAAATAATTTTGGAGTTTTTGAAATACCAAATTGATTCAAAGCACCTTAATGACAATATTAAAGCACTCGCCAAAGGCATTACGCTAATCCAACTCAATATGGAAGATTTGAGAGAGGTAACACTTATCGTGCCACCTATCGAAAAGCAAAAAGCTTTTGTCGAGTTTGCAAAACAGACCGACAAATCAAAATTGGAAGTACAAAAAAGTCTTGAAAAATTGGAACTTCTTAAAAAAGCACTAATGCAAAAATATTTTGGGTAGGTGAAAAAATGAAAATTACAAAAGAATTTAAAGAGTATATTGATGAAGATATAGAAAAGTGCGAAAACGAAATCAATAAAAGCAACAAAACTGATATGAGAAATCTTCATACAACATTGATTTCTAAATACGGAAGCATAATTGATGGATTTGGTAAAGATTTAAAGAGCTTGTTCTATGATGAAAGTGGTTCTTATGTAAAACTTAATCTTGAAACGATGAAGCAAAAGTTATTGTTGTTTAAATCAATGAATTATGAAAACATATACCGGCAATCAAATACTGATGTTGTATTTAATAATACAAATCAAGTTACAAACAGCATAAAGATTACTTTTTCTGAGGTTAGAGAAAAAATTGAGAATATGTCCGCGCTTCAAGAGAAAGAAATTCTTGAAATCCTTGAAAAAGTGAATGAATTAGAACGTATCATTGAATCATCTGAAAGGAAAACCAAAAAGTGGGAAAAAGCGAAGGATATTATTAAATGGGTAGCCGATAAAGGTGTAGATGTTGGAATTTCTTTGCTTCCTTTAATTTTAAAAATCGGAGAAAATAAATAACTTTAAAATAGGAAAAACAAAAAAATGGCGGTGAAAAAATGAGCTTAAATGAGACGATTGACAAGATTCTTGAAAAAATGCAAAATACACCATTATCCATTATTTTACCTTTAATATTGCCAGTCTCATTGCAGTGTAAGGACTATGAGGGATATTGTGTTCTAACATATTGGGGAAGACCTTTATGTAAAGAAAAAGAAGGAAACCAAATATTGCAAGATGAAATGATTGCATTGCTTTCACAAGAAGGCTTAGATGCGAAAACAATAGCAACTTTGTTAAGAGAATCCTTTGAGAAATTTCTTTCTATGCGTACGATAGATAAAAACCAAGTATTAACTTTTTGCGCGAAAGAAATGGAAGCAGAAATAAAAAATTATGACGATTTACTAACGGCTGTAGAACCGCCTGAAGGCTTGGCACCTCTCGATTTATACTACAGAAGCAAGGCGGCAACAGAAGGAAAAATTACTATTATCAAAGGTAGGCAAAGATTGGAAAAACAGTATGCTATCTTGCAAGCGTATTTAACAAGCAAGTTATTATCCTATAAAAGGAAAGTAAATTTGGAAGAAAGGAAAAATGTTTTGAAAAATCGAATATCAGACTCAAAAGACATCTTTATTATACATGGGCATAATGAAGCTAAGCGCAGAGAATTGGAAGCTCTGATAAAGGAAAAATTTAATTTAAATCCAATAGTTTTGGCGGAACAACCAGACCAAGGGCTAACCATTATAGAAAAATTTGAAAAATATGCGTTAAACTGTGCGTATGCTTTTGCCTTGTTTACTCCAGATGATATTGTTACAAATAATGGAGAACAATATTTCCAAGCTAGACCTAATGTTATCTTTGAACTTGGATGGTTCTATGCTAATTTGGGAAGATCAAGGGTGTGTATATTGGACCAGGAAAGTGAAAAAAGCAAGGTTTTTTCAGATTTAAAAGGGGTAATGCGAATGCAATTTAAAAATAATATCAGCGAGAAATATATTGAAATAGAGCGAGAACTAAAATCTGTAGGTGTTATTTAAGATGTACGTTTGTCACTTCATTCTGATTGGACTCGCCTTTTTAAGACTTCTAATAAATTATTTCATAAGGAGAATGAAAAATGGAAAATTACACATTAGCTCTAATTACAAGTTTGTTTTCGGGTATTATTGCTACTGCTGTCACTTTATGGTGGCAGAACAAGAGTGAAAAAATTAAATTGAAGACTGAAATTTTTACAACATTAATGGCGTATAGATTTAATCTTGCTCATGCAGAAAGTGTAAAAGCCTTAAATTGTGTGCAAGCTGTATTCTATGATAATAAAAATGTGCAAGAGGCATGGGCAAAATTTAAACAAATGGTTTCAAAACAACCTTACATACAACAAGAAGCAATAGATGCTCATATATCGTTGCTTGAAGAAATATCTAAAGATTTGAAATATAAAAACATTGAGTGGAAAAAAATTAAGAATTATTATTATCCGCAGAGTCTAGTTCAAGAAGATGAGGAAAATGTGATGATAAGAAAAGCACAGGCCCAAATGGCAATGTCAGACATTAGGAATGATAAATCTATTTGAGAAAATGACTATTATTTTAAGAGTAAAAGAAGGTGAAAAATATGTGTGCAGAACAGTATGTATGTGGAGCAGATAATCTTTCAAATATGCCAAGTGGTTGGTCTGCTACGTTTTTGACGATCATAAGTGGTGTTTTAGTTTTTGTCATCGGACAATTGTTCAACGAGTACTGGCTGAAACCGATTCAGGATTATAAAAGATTGCGAGCACAGATTTCGTATTCGCTATGTTATTATGGAAATCTATATATGAATCCCATAAAGATTCAGGATGATGTAGACGGAAAGTGGAATGAAGGAAGCCAAAAAATGAGAGAATTATCTGCTGAAGTTAGAGCAACAGTAGAATTAAGACCTTTTGGAAATATTTTTATTCCCGGCAAGAAGAAATTATCAGTAGTTGCCCAAAACATAATGGGAATTTCCAATGGCTTTTTTGTGATTCAAAATCACGATTATATAACTGATAATGAAAATTATTGTAAAGAAATATATAAATTATTAAAGATACAAGGGGAAAAATAACTATATAAAGTAGGTGAATACAAATGACCAACTTTGATTTCTTAAAATCCGAGCCGAAATTTGCATCGTTTAGTGATGTGGCAATTTCTGCGGAGAAAATACTCAATATTGACCTTGCCGCGTCGGCTATAAACTGCCGCAGGGCAATGGAGTTTGCCGTGAAGTGGATGTACTCGGTAGATAGCGACCTTGAAATGCCATACGACGATTCTCTGCACTCACTTATGAGCAGTGAGGAATTCCGTACTCTTGTGGGCAGGGATATTCTCACCCGTATGACCTACATACGAAAGCTTGGTAATACTGCGGCACATTCGGGGAAAAAGATTACTCCTGAACAGGCAAAGCTCTGTGTTGAAAACCTCTATATCTTTATGGACTTTGTGGCTTGTTGCTATTCGGAAAATTATGTTGATATAATAAAGCCTTTTGACAAGAAGCTTTTAGCCGAAAAGGAAGAGGTCAATCAGCCTATACAAAAAGAATATCCCGATGTGGATTTGAAAAAGCTTCTTGAAGAAAACAAAGCTCTCAAAGAGGAGCTTACTGCACGCCGTGCTGAACAACAGCAGACTTATGTTCCAAAACCGCTTGATTTATCTGAGTTTAAGACAAGAAAGATATACATAGATACTATGCTCCAAGAAGCAGGTTGGATAGAAAACAAAAACTGGATAAACGAAGTGGAACTTCCTGGTATGCCCAATAAGTCGGAGGTTGGCTTTGCAGACTATGTTCTTTACGACGATACTCACAAGCCCCTTGCCGTTATTGAGGCGAAGCGCACCTGCGTAGACGTGGAAAAAGGCAGACAGCAAGCAAAACTTTACGCTGATTTATTGGAAAAGCAATACGGCAGACGACCCGTCATATTCCTTACCAACGGTTTTGATACAAGAATCAATGATGGGCAGTATCCCGAGCGCAGGGTTGCCGCAATCTATTCCAAGCGTGACCTTGAAAAAATGTTCAACCTCCGCAGAATGCGTACAAGCCTTAAACACGTAATGGTGGACAAAAATATTGCAGGCAGATATTATCAGGAGGGTGCAATAAAAGCAGTTTGTGATGCGTTTGATAACAAAAACCGCAGAAAGGCACTCCTCGTTATGGCAACAGGTTCGGGAAAAACAAGAACGGTTATTGCCCTTTGTAAAGTCCTTTTAGAACACGGCTGGGTGAAGAATATTCTTTTCCTTGCTGACCGTACCTCTCTGGTTACTCAGGCGAAGCGTTCCTTTGTGAATCTTCTTCCTGATTTGTCGGTAACAAACCTTTGCCATGAAAAGGACAACTTTGCCGCGCACTGCGTTTTTTCCACTTATCAGACAATGTATAACTGTATTGATGAGGTAAACGATGACGAAGGAAAGCTTTTCACAAGCGGTCATTTCGACCTTGTTATCTGTGACGAGGCGCACCGTTCCGTGTACAATAAATACCGCGATATCTTCAATTATTTCGATGCTCCTCTTGTAGGTCTTACTGCAACTCCCAAGGATGAAATTGACAAAAACACCTACGAAGTTTTTGAACTTCAGGACGGAGTTCCTACCTATGGCTATGAACTTGCACAGGCGGTTAAGGACGGATTTCTTGTTGATTATATGTCCGTTGAAACAAAACTGAAGTTTATAGAGCAGGGAATAACCTACGCAGACCTGACTCCGCAGGAAAAGGAAGAATATGAAACCCTTTTCGAGGATGAGAACGGTGAACTTCCTGAAAAAATCAGCTCATCAGCCCTCAATGCGTGGATATTTAACCGTGACACTATCCGTCAGGTTCTTAATATTCTTATGACTGACGGAATCAGGATTGATTACGGTGCAAAGCTCGGAAAAACAATTATATTTGCTAAAAACCACCGCCATGCCGAGAAAATTCTCGAGGTATTCAATAGTGAATATCCCCATTTGCCGGGATTTGCACAGGTAATTGACAACACTATCAATTATTCCCAGTCACTTATTGATGAATTTTCCGATCCGAAAAAGCTTCCGCAGATTGCAATATCCGTTGATATGCTTGATACGGGAATTGATGTGCCGGAAGTTCTGAATCTTGTTTTCTTTAAGAAGGTTATGAGCAAGGCAAAATTCTGGCAGATGATAGGTCGAGGAACACGTCTTTGCCCCAAACTTTTAGACGGAGCGGATAAGGATAAATTCTATATCTTTGACTTTTGCGGAAATTTTGAATTTTTCCGTATGCAAAACGGCAAACCCACAGCTAATCAGATGGCACTTCAGGGCGCGATTTTCAGCCTTAAAGCGCAGATTATTTTCAAGCTGCAGGACATTACTTATCAGACAGAGGATTTGATAACTTTTCGCAAAGCGTTGGTTTCGGATCTGGTGAGAAAAGTAGGGGAGCTTCAGAAAGATAACTTTGCCGTAAAACAGCATCTTCGTTATGTGGAACTGTACTCAAAGGAAGAAAACTACCTTTCGCTTACTTATGAGGATACTCTTACAATGCGTGAAGAGCTTGCGCCCCTCATCATTCCTGACAATGACGAGGCAAGTGCGGTGCGCTTTGATGCTCTGATGTACGGAATTGAGCTTGCCTACCTTGCCGGCAAGGGCTACGGCAGGTACAAAAGCGATTTGTTTAAGAAAGTAAACGGAATTGCAAGTGTTGCCAACATTCCGGAAATTACTGCAAAGAGTGAGCTTATAAACAAAATACTACATACTGATTATATAGAAAACTGCGGAATCAATGAGTTTGAAAATATCCGTGAATCACTCCGCAATCTGATGAAGTATATTATTGTGGACGGTACTGTATATAATACCAATTTCCACGATGATATTTTATCTACTGAATGGAAGGAGTCGGAGCTGGAAGACGACACCCTTAAAAACTACAGGGCAAAGGCAGAATTCTATGTCCGTCAGCATCAGGATGATTTCGTTATTGCAAAGCTCAGGTCAAATATACCTCTTACGGAAACAGACGTATCCCAACTCGAAAAAATTCTTTGGAGCGAACTTGGCTCCAAGGATGACTATACGGCAGAGTATGGTGAAAAACCGCTGGGAGAATTTGTCCGCGAGATTGTGGGTCTTGATATGAATGCCGCAAAGGAAGCTTTCGCAGAATTTTTAGGTAATACAAATCTTGATGCAAGGCAGATTTACTTTGTCAATCAGATTATCGAGTATGTTGTACACAACGGATTATTGAAAGATTTTTCCGTTTTGCAGGAATCTCCCTTTACCGACAAGGGAAGCGTTGTTGAAGTATTCACTGACCTTTCTGTATGGGCAGGAATCCGAAAGGTAATAGAAAAAATCAATACAAACGCAGTTGCGTAAGAAAAAAAGGAACTATTAAGAATGACTTAATAGTTCCTTTTGTTGTGTTATACGCTTATTTAATAACTCTAACCTTGATTATACCCTCAATTGCTTTAAGTTCGTCTGCAATTGCGTCGTCTGCATTTTCTACATCGAGGATTGTGCAAGCATAATCGCCACGGCTCTTATTAACCATGTTTTCGATGTTGATACCCTTACCTGCAAATGCGGAAGTAATGCTTGAAATCATATTGGGAATGTTCTTGTGAAGAACTGTAATTCTTGTAGCACCTGCAGTTCTGGGAAGCTCACAGTTAGGATAGTTAACGGAATTTACAATGTTACCGTTTTCCATATACTCAATAAGCTCTTTTGCTGCCATAACTGCACAGTTATCTTCACTCTCAGCACTGGAAGCACCAAGGTGGGGGATAGCAACTACGCCATCGAGGCCGATAACTTCATCAGAGGGGAAGTCAACTACATAAGAGGAGATAAGACCAACCTCAAGCGCACTCTTGAGTGCGTCTGTGTCAACAAGCTCACCACGGGAGAAGTTGAGAAGCTTTGCACCCTTCTTTACAGAAGTCTTGAAGAGTTCTGCATTGAACATTCCGCGTGTAGCATCCATAAGGGGAAGATGAAGTGTGATATAGTCAGCTTCAGCTAAAGCATCCTTAAGCTCGTTCTTGATTACAGTATGTCTGTCGAGGCTGAGCGCTGCTTTTACGGAAATATAGGGGTCGTAACCGATTACTTCCATACCGAGGTGATGAGCTGCATTAGCAACCAATACACCGATAGCACCGAGACCGATTACAGCAAGTTTCTTACCCTTGATTTCGCAACCTGCGAAATTGCTCTTGCCCTTTTCAACCATTTTACCAACTTCTGCGCCGTTACCCTTAAGAGTCTTAGCCCATTCGATACCGCCAACGATATCACGGGATGCAAGGAAAAGACCTGCAATTGTAAGCTCCTTAACAGCGTTTGCATTAGCACCGGGAGTATTGAATACTACGATACCCTTTTCAGCACATTTGTCTGTGGGAATGTTATTTACACCTGCGCCTGCACGAGCAACTGCCTGAAGAGTTTCGGGAAGCTCCATATCGTGCATATTAAAGCTACGGAGGATAATGCAATCGGGATTTTCGCAGTTATCGGAAATTGCATATTTTACTTTGTCAAAATTGTCAAGACCGCACTTTGCAATCTTGTTAAGTGTTAAAAGATTGTACATAATAGTTACCCGTCCCTTACTTATTGTTCTTTTCAAATTCAGCCATGAATTCTACAAGCTTTTCTACGCCTTCATAGGGCATAGCGTTGTAGATGCTTGCTCTCATACCGCCAACGGATCTGTGACCCTTAAGGTTTACAAAACCTGCTTCGGCTGCTTCCTTACAGAACTTCTTATCAAGGTCAGCATCTCCTGTAACGAAGCATACGTTCATCATGGAACGGCACTTCTTATCGGCTGTTGCCTTGAAAAGAGTGGAGTTATCAAGGAAATCGTAAAGAATATTTGCTTTCTTTTCGTTTCTTTCCTTCATAGCTTCAAGACCACCGTTTGCGAGAGCCCATTTATAAACAAGACCTGCAATATAGATTGCATAGCAGGGAGGTGTGTTGTACATGGAATCGTTGTCAGCCATTGTCTTGTAATCAAGCATTGTGGGGATATCCTCACGGGCATTGCCCATAAGATCCTCACGGATGATAACAACTGTAAGACCTGCAGGAGCCATATTCTTCTGTGCACCTGCGTAGATAACGCCAAACTTTGTAACATCTACAGGCTCACTTGTGATGCAGGATGACATATCTGCAACAAGTACCTTGTCTCCTACGTTAGGAACTTCGGGGAACTTTGTTCCAAAAATTGTGTTGTTGTAGCATACATGAACATAATCAGCATCCTCACGAACCATATCGGGTGTGATTTCGGGGATATAGCTGAATGTCTTATCTTCTGAAGTTGCAATGCACTTTGCATCGCCGTACTTCTTAGCTTCTTTAAAAGCTTTACCTGAGAACTGACCTGAAACAACATAGTCAGCCTTGCCCGTCTTCATAAGGTTAAGGGGAACTGCTGCAAACTGTGTTGAAGCACCGCCCTGAAGGAAAAGTACCTTATAATTGTCAGGGATATCCATAAGTTTCCTGAAGTTAGCTTCAGTTTCTTTGATAATTGCATCGTAAACGGGTGAACGATGACTCATTTCCATAACGCTCATACCGCTGTCGCCGAACTCAATAAGCTCCTTCTGAGCTGTCTGGAGTACCTCAAGCGGAAGCATGCTGGGACCTGCTGAAAAGTTATAAACTCTTGCCATAATAATTGCCTCCTAAAAAATAAAAGATTACTATACATTATACTCTTAATTTAAGGAGGTGTCAATTCCAATCAGTACTTTTTTAGCGATTTTTCTCCAAAAAGTTCAAAAAAGTTTTTACAAAATCAACCGGTGGTGGAATTTTTTGGAGATTTTATTCCCGTTATTATTTCTTTAATTCCGAATATAAGGATGAACCCACCAAAGAGTCTTGAAAGCAATTCTGATGACAGATTTGAAGAAATGTATGCACCCAGTACGGCAAAAGGAATTCCGGTTAAAATCACGGGAACAGCGGTTTTAAAATCTACTTTTTTGTTTTTTATATGGATAACAAGAGCGCATAGGGACGAGGGAATAAAACAAAAGAGGTTAAGGCTTTGAGCGGTCTGCTGATCGAGGTGTAAAAACATTCTTACTGCAGGGATGAGAATCATTCCGCCTCCTACACCCATTCCGCCAAGAATTCCCGACAGAAAGCCAATAATCACAGTCAGCATAAATTACCCTCCTATCAACAGCTTAACCGATGCGAAAACCATAACTGCACCAAACCCAATCCGAATGAACCTTCCGGAAAGACGGGAAAGAAGCTTTGCACCGATGAGCGCACCCAGAGTTGCACCCACCGCTGCTTTTATTATTACAGGAACATCGGTAAACCCTGCCATAGTGTAGACAAAAACTCCTGCAACGGTCAGCGGAAGAATAATCATAATTGAAGTGGCGTGGGCTTTCTTTTCATCAAGGGAGAAGAATTTCTGTAGTACAAGTACCGCAATAATTCCTCCGCCCGATGCGAAAAATCCGTTTATAAACCCAATGGGGATTCCCCATAAAAGAGCTTTTTTCTTCATCAGGATACCAGCATTTCCAAGCGAAGTCTGTCAGCAATCATTGCAATAAATTCAGAGTTTGTAGGTTTTCCTTTGTTGTTGCTTACGGTGTAGCCGAAGAGTTTGTAAAGTTCTTCTTCGTTACCTCTGATGCAGGCAACCTCAATTGCGTGGCGGATAGCTCTTTCAACACGGCTGGGGGAGGTATTGTGCCTTGTTGCAACTTTTGGATAAAGCTGTTTAGTTACGGCATTTATAAGCTCAGTGTCCTTAATGCTCATAATAATTGCATCGCGAAGATATTGATACCCCTTTATATTTGCAGGAACGCCAACAGAGTGAATTGTCTTTGTTACGGAAATTTCAAGTGCACGGTCGCTGGGACGGTCTGCATTGCCGGATTTTTCAGAGCAGGCAATTTCGTGAATACTGCCTGCAGTTTTGGGCATACACAGTAGTTTTATTCTCTCATAAACGGTTTCGTTGTCGCAGGGCTTTATCATAAAATAGTCTGCACCCAACTGCATACAGATATTTGTGATATGCTCTCTCTTTGCACCGCTTGTGACGATGACCACAGGACGGTGCACTCTCGAAAGTGAGTTAATTTCCTTTAAAAGCCCAATTCCGTCAAGTTGAGGCAGAACAATGTCCATAAGTACAGCATCGGGAGAATGTTTCCTGATTTTCTCCAAAGCATCAAGTCCGTCGGTTGCAATGGCAACAAGCTCAATATCCCCTTTGCCGTCAAAAAATGATTTCATTTGCAAACCCAGTTCGCGGTTACTGTCTGCAATAAGCAGTTTTATCTTGGTTTTCATACTGTTTCCTCCAATTTATTTTTTATTGTAGTTTGAATATTACCATATTTTGGAAATTAATGCAAGAACTTTTTTCCAATAACTGGAAAAAATATAAAAACCGACGGAATATAACAGCATAAAAAAACAGATATATCGAAATTTCGATATATCTGTTTTTGTGATTTAAGTTGCATTATTCCTCAAATATAAGAAGTTCATTGGGAGTGCATTCGAGAATTTGACAAAGTGCATCTATGTTTTCGTATTGAATAGACTTTGTTTCATTATTTACCATTTTATTAAAGTTCTGATAGCTCATTCCCATTTGTTTGTATAGCCAGTATCTGGTCTTGCCTTTTTCTTCAAGAAGTTTTAGTGCATTGAGCTTTACCATAATATCACCTCAAAAATATGTATGACATTATGTTAAAACATAAGATATGAAAACATATAGACTATTGCATTATATAATGAAAACATATATAATTTTACTTGGGTGATAAAAATGAAAGTAACTTTTTGCGGAAATAGTAATATTACTGGAAGTGAAAAAGTAAAAAAAGCTCTTGATGAGGTTATAAGAGAATTGATTGAACAGGGAGCAACGGAGTTTCTTTTAGGCGGGTATGGGGATTTTGACCTTTTGTGTGCATTGACGGTAAAAAGCTTGAAGAAAGAATTCCCACACATTAAATCTATAATTGTTCTTCCTTACATTAATAAAACCTATAATGAGGAGCTATACGATGAATCAGAATACCCTGAATTAGAAAAAATTCCACCTAAGATAGCAATATTAAAAAGAAATGAATATATGGTTGATAAGGCTGATTTGTTGGTATCATATGTAGTATATACATATGGCGGTTCTTTTAAAACCTTAAGATATGCCCAAAAAAAGAAAAAGGCTATTATCGATTTAACTATAAATTTTTGATAAAGTTATTTATATCGGCATAAAAAAAGGAGGTGTAAAAAGCTCAGGTTTTTTTACACCTCCTTTTTATGGGGATAGGAAAAAATGCTTCAGAACGGACAAACTGAGCTGTAAATACCTGTATAACAGGTATTTACAGGTTACCCGAAGGCGTACAGCGTCAAACCAAAGCAGACTTCGCTTCAGTTTTGCTAAATTGCAAAACATACGCTCGTTGCATTGTTTTTCCTTTCCCCAAAAAGCATAGTCTGCTTTTCGGGGTCCCCGAAAGTCGTAAGACTTTAAGGGGAGAGGAGTAACAAAGCGTTAACGTCGATATTTGCAAAGCAAATACGACATAAGCGATAGTTACGACGATCGAGTGGCGAAGTTTGTTCGTAG
>SVJW01000015.1 GCA_015068735.1 Oscillospiraceae bacterium | reverse complement strand
CCGTTTTTTCCGTGACAAATGCCTTTATTATGCAATCAACGTACTTGTCCATAAGGTTTAGGAAACGGCCTTTCCCCGTTGCCTCAAAATAAGCAACTGCCGCCTCAAAAAGATGACCTGCACAGTAAAGCTCGTGCATCAGGCGGTTTGCAAATCTGTTTTCAGGCTCGCAAACAGTATAGAATATATTGAAATATCCGTCCGCCTGCTGATTCTTCTCGATGCAGTCGATGAGTGCTTCTACTTTTTCTTCAAGAGTTTTATCTTCTTTTTTTGCCAGAATATATGCCGCACCTTCCATCCATTTTGCAACATCGGAATCCCAGAATATATGTGGTTTTTTATCCTGACCCTCGGTCCAGTTAAAATTGAATGCGTCTATTCTTCCCGTATCGTAAAAACGGTTGTATACGGCATTGATAGTCACATTTTCGTTAAGAAGTTGTTTTCCGTAAAGGTATCCGCCTTTAATTTCTACATTTCTGTAACTGATATTTTTCATATTTATCCTCACCTGCTTGACACTTTATCTTACTTGTATTATACTGAGAAAAAACACCCAAAACAAGTGAAATTAGCCGAAAGAAAGTGAGATTTTCCAACATGTCTGTAAATTATATACACTCTGGGCTCTTTAAATCTGACGGTATATGGCAACACCCAAAAAGGGTAATTGATTCCTATGAAATTATATTTATGCACGAGGGTATTGCCTATATATATGAGGACGGAATTGAATACACTCTGAAAAAGAACGATATTTTAGTACTGGAACCGGGGAAGCTTCATTACGGGTTTAAAGAATCAAAGGAGTTTGTTTCATTCTCCTGGATTCATTTTAAAACCACAAAGGAAAATTATAAAAATCTCCCCAAGCATATGCAAATTACTGAGCCGTATATATTGAAAAATCTGCTTTCTCAATGCTTGCATACGGCAAACACACCATCCTATGACCGTATTTGTTGCGACCTTTATACGGCATTGATTATAGAAGAAATTCTTACATTAGAAAAAGCCACCGGATTTTCGGGAAAGTATCTTTCCGTACAGATTAAAGAATGGATAAGGGTCAATATTGAAAAAGATATTACAGTCAGTATGATAGCAGAAAAACTGGGATATCACGAAAACCATATAAGCCGTGTATTTAAATCTGCGTATTCAGTCGGGCTTAAAGAATATATAACCGGAATGCGGCTTGAAAACATCAAAAATCTCCTCTCTACAACCTTGTACACGGTGAAGCAAATTGCACATATGCTTTCTTTTAAAAGTGAAAACCACCTGGTAAAATTTTTCAAATATCATATGAATATGACACCTACCGAATACAGAAATACCTATGTAAACACACGCACAAATAAAAAATAGTTCAATTTCAAAATGAAATTGAACTATTTTATTTACTGTTTTTCTTTACCTTCGTATTCCTTACTTGTTACATGAACATAAATCTCATGTACAGTTGATATTCCGGAAATCGAGCACGCTGTAATACAGTAGGGAACTGCAAACTGCGTAACCATCATATAAGGAATCATAAACACCGCAAAACCTGTTATTTTATTAAGTTTAGTATGTAATGACGCAAATCTCTTATACTTTATCGCCACGAAAAGATAAGACACTATTCTGAGAACAACAATTGCTGTTACTGCGTACCATATCCCCACAGGTAACACCTTTAAAAGTTTCGGAAATATTTTAATCGCCATCATAGCATACAGTATAATATCGGCAAAACTGTCGAGCGCTGCACCAAATGCACTTGATGTCTTTGTAACCCTTGCAACGTAGCCGTCACAAGCATCACTCAAACCCGACAAAGTGTATATTATGAAAAAGGGGACTGTAAAAGGATTTACAAATAGCAAGCATATAGTTCCGATAATACGAACCATGGTTATTGAGTTTGCCGCATTCGCATACTTCACGCTTAACACCATCCTTTTACATATAATAAAACATTATAGCACATTGCGACAAATAGTGCAAGCAAAATTATCCAATTATCATAAAAAGTAATGGAATTGTAACACAAGACAAGAAATGCGATATAAGAGCCATCCCTGCAGGAACAGAAGTGTCTTTACCGTATGCCGCAGGAATAACGATGGTATTAAGCCCAAGCGGCATAGAAAGAGAGCATACGGCACAAATATAGGCGGTTTCACTCATAGGGATAAAACGGGCTATCAAAACAAACAGAAGCGGAAGTACGAGAAGTCTTATAACAGAAACTGCATAAATACCCACATTTGTAAATGTCTTTTTAAAGTTTATCTGTGATACGGTTATACCCGTAAGAAGCATTGCCACAGGAGACATACAGCTACCTGAAACAGTTACCACTGACGTAATCCATGCGGGAAGAGAAACTTTGGTAAGTCCAATTACCATACCTAAAATCATACCGATAAACATCGGATTAAGGAAATTTTTAAGTTTTTGCCTGATGGTCATTTGTGAATCCGACATAAGAAGGCTCGGCACTCCCCAAAGGTAAATCAGTATCCAGAGCGGAAGTGTGAAGACTATATATTCGGTGAAAATGTCAGGGAAAAGCGCGCTTACAACGGCATTTCCCATAAAGCCGAAATTAGAGAAGCATAACCCGTAAGTATAAATATTTTGAATATATTTATCTTTCGATAAAAGTTTTACAATCAGTAACACCAATAGAACAACTACTGCAAGAATAATGCTGCTTACAAGAAGAAGTTTCCACATGGAAGAAAGCCTTTCCACTGTAAAATCTTTCATAAAAGTACCACCTACAAGGGCAGGAATAAACAGAAGATTTTCAAGTTTAGAAAGTACGGTTGCTGAATTTTCAGGGATTTGTTTTGTCTTTGCAAGGAAAAAACCTATTGCGATAAATGCAAAAAGGAATGCTGTCTGGTTAAGTGTAGATAAAAATACTGTCATTATTTTATTCTCCTAAAATTGATTTTCCTTCCCATTCACGAGGCACAGAAAGTTTCATAATGTTTGCAATTGTGGGGGCAATATCGAGGAGAGATATTCCGTGAAGCTCTTTTCCCGGTTTAAATTCCTTTCCCACAAAAAACATGGGAATTGTCATATCCTCGGGCATATCCGTTCCGTGTGCGCGATCGTGACCACCGTGGTCTGCCGTTACGATAACGGTGTACTCTTCCCCTGCTTCCTTAACAACTCTTTTAACGTTACCTATTGCAGTGCTGATTATATTAAGATATGTATCACTCATCCAACCGTTATCGTGTCCGCCTTTTTCATCGGTCTCCACCATATACAAAAACACAAAATCGGGCTTTTCTTCTTTTATATGCTTTATTGCGCTGTCTGCGAGCTTTGTATCTGTATCATCAAAAGCGCGTGCGCTTATATATTCCGATGCTTTTAAAGAAAGTGGTCTTGCAATATCGCGGATAGGCTCCCAACCATAATACATCGCACTTCTGCCACCTGCATTTTTGATAACTTCAAAAAGTCCGTCTACGGGACGTACCGGGGGCATATAAAGATTAGTTGTTATGCCGTGTCTTTCAGGAGGAATACTGTGAAACATTGACATATGACAAGGAAGTGTTACCGAGGGGTAAACCGTCCTTGCATCGAAAGTAAAGCTACCGATTTTCATAAGTTCTTCCACATAGGGATTACCACAGTTTTTTACGCCGTCGGGGCGCATTCCGTCAATTGAAATTAAAATTACTTTGTTTTCCATCTTAGTACCTTATCTCCTTTAATGCTTTATTTCTAATGGATATATGCTCCTTAAAATTACTGTGTTTCATTGATGCAAGTGTCATCATAAAAGCATCGATAACACACATATGTGCAATTCTTGCCGACACAGCCTCGATGGGATAGTTTTCTTCATCGGAATAAACCGTGACAGCATAGTCGGAATCTTTGCAAAGAATACTTTCGGAAAAGCTGCTGAGTGCAACAGTTTCTGCGCCTACATCCTTCGCGTGATGCATTGCTTCAACGACGGCTTTTGTACTTCCGCTGTGAGAAATGCCGATTGCTACTTCTCCCTTTTTCATATTCATTGCCATAACGTTCATTTGCAGAATATCGGAATAGGCATACGCCTCTATTCCGAGCTGAGAAAATCTGTATGCTGCATCCTGTGCAATAACTGACGATGTTCCCACTCCGAAAATGAGCGTTCTGGGCGCATTTGCAATTTTTTCAGCAATTTTTTCTATGCTTTCAAAGTCGAGCATTTCCATTGTGTTTTTAAGGGTTTGTCTTCCTGAATTAAAGACGTTTGCAAAAATAGTTTTCGGATCCGATGTTTCTCCTATTGCAGGAAGCTTTTCCCCTGCAGATGATTTTGCAATAGCCCCTGCAAGCTCTATCTTAAGTTTTGAAAAGCCGTCTACACCCACAGAGTTACACATTCTGTTAACTGCTGACGGAGCACTTGCACACTCCTTTGCCAATGCCGTAATAGACATTGAAATAACCTTTTCTGGGTTTTTTATAATGTATGATGCAATTTTCTGCTCCGTAACTGTCAGGCTTTTATACACATTATGAAGTTTTGCAATAATCATAAATCCACCTCGGAATTTATTTCTAAATTTTTATTATATTCTGATAACAATTTCTATCATACCACTTTTTACGCATATGTCAATAAAAAAATGATGGCATATGCCATCATTTTTTCACTACCTGCGAAATTAAATTATATTTATTTGTAAGAATTGTATCTATACCCATATTGAGGTATTTCTTTGCTTCTTCTACCTCATCGGCATAAAACACATTACATATAATTCCGTGCTCGTGTGCTTTATCAATCATTTCTTGATTGAAATAGGGTTTAAAAAGCTGAACTTTCTCGCATCCAAACTCGATTGCACGGTCTACTATTTCGTATGGTCTGTCATTAAGATGCCCCACACATACGGGAATTTCGGAAGCATATGCCTTGAACTGTTTTATCATTTCGTCGGTTTCCAGCATAAAGTACACATATTTTTCGCAGTCATACTTTTTAACGAGAGCCACAATCTTTTTCATATACTCCTCCGGATAAGGCTCGCTGTAGGAAAGCGGTTTTATATGTATATTCATTATAACATGGCAGGAAAACTTTTTAAGAATATCTTCAAACTTAACTATTGAAAGTCCTTTGAATTCTTCGCCGAATTTTGAGCCGAAGTCAAGCTTTTTGAGTTCTTCATAAGTATGCTCGTAGACAAGTCCCGTTCCGTCGGACACCCTGTCAAGAGTTTTATCGTGTATAGACACAATCTCTCCGTCGCTTGTGGGCCACAGGTCAAACTCTATCTCCTCCGCACCCATGGCAACAGCTACACCAAATGCAGGCATACTGTTTTCGGGAGCAACGGAACTGAAGCCACGGTGAGCACACACACGGGGATATTTCATAAGAGATTCATCCCTTACAATTGCACTTCCGCCCGGGCGGTACTGCCAGGGTTTTCTGCCGAATTCTATATATTCATAATGAGGTGCATCTGCCCTTCCGAACCCTGCAGGCTTCAAATATTTATCATTGGGGTCAAATTCTGCGGTTGCCATACCAAATTTTCCGTACATATTGGTAAGCACCTTTCCATAGGGCGATACCACCATACTTGCGCCGCAGATATTACTGTCTTCGGCAAAGCTTACGGAAGAACGGATAACATAAGCATTTGTGTTATATGCAAGGAAGCGGCACATAATTTCAAGTGCATCGTGAGTGTCGCTACGCTGAAGAGAACAGCCTATAATTATATCCACATTCTGACGGGCAATATTTGCAAATGCCTCGTAAAAATAAAAATCATAGCAGGTTAAAAATCCGTAACGAAGCCCCTCAATTTCAATTATATAAGGCTCGGAAAAGTCGTATGTATATTCGCCGTCTATATCAAGAGCCAGCTCCAGCGGAGGCAGGTGCTTCTTGTAGTATTTGCCTACAATTTCCCCTTTTCGGTTATATGCGTATGTAGTATTTCTGTAATTACCGTCTACAAGACAAAGAGCATTCACAAACACAAGAGCGTTACATCTTTTTGCCGTTTCTTCGCACTTGGAAAGAAGAGTATCAATATACATCTTATGATAATAAAGAGTTTCTTCTCTGTCTTTCGTTGCGCAGGGCACATCGCTGTACTCGGGAAGAACGATGATGTCCATAGACTCGTCACAACTGTCAAGCATATTTATTTTATAGTCAAAATATTCCTGCGAAAAGCTAACATCACGGGAATACGGTGGTTGAATTACACAAGCTTTCATTTTAAACATCTCCAAAAAATAAACTCGTGAAAAATCACGAGTTTATTTTAGCATAGATTAAGTTTGCGTTCAAGTCAATTTCCACATATTATCTGAATTCTCGATCTAAAAATCTTTCCAGATCTTCTGTGGGAAATTCTTCATAATCTCCGTCTTCATCTGCTCCATAACCTTTCGGTATCAGAACTTTTAAATCCTCATCATATGCCATATAAAACATAATTTCTAATTTCTCGCCATCACACGTACCCTTTATCATATAAGTAACGGCTTTCTGTCCTGATCTGAGATCGGAGTTGTCAAGTCTGTATGAATCCCCCCACCCGTCTTTAACTTCTATTTTGTAACCGGGATCAATATCATCTTCTTCAACTTGTTCGTTGAAATAATCTTTTAACTGCTCTTTAAACGGTGTATTGATTCCTGCCAGACAGGCTGAATCCGATTTTTCTGTTCCGGAACACCCGGCAAAAGCGAATGTAATTATAACGACACATACCCAGCTTAAAATCCTCTTTAATCTCACAAATAAAACCTCTTTCTTATTTTAATGCTAATACGGAAGAACTTTCTCTGCTGTAGCCGGAGATATACGATACCCTTTTTCTGTTTGCCCTATTTCGTTCTTTAATGTCATTTTTTTCCCATCAACTTCTACCGATTTCAATACAACGTCACGACCGCTTTTAAAATTGTTAAGTATTATGCTGTCACCATCAATCTCATAAGTACCGGTAATATATTTATTTGAATCCAATCTGGCATATAAAAACTCGTCATCCTCAAATGCCAATATACAAGAAGAGTCCTCCATATACCAATAGCCTTGCAAATCCTCCTCGCTTAATCTGTTAGCTAAATGAAATACAACTACACAGTACAGTACGATTAATACAATTGGAATTGCCGCGATTATAATTTTCTTTTTCCTATTAAGCTGATCTTCATCCGGGTATGCATACTCATTTCCGGGGTCGATTTCATACAATTCCGGCTTACCTGAGGTATTAAATCCTATTTCATATCTTGCCGTACATCGGGGACACAAAAAAGTATCTCCGGATTTTATTACTTCTTCCCTGCAATGATCACATTTCAAACTTGCCACCATTACTTCCTCCTTTTGTTATATATATTTGATTATACTACTTCCTCTTTACTTTTGCAACTATTTTTTAGTTCTTTTTTTAACTATATCATAAATCAAAATTTTTAGTTAAAATTAAAGTATACGGAGGTGTTATATATGGAATTTATCATAAAGAAACCTACAAGCTCAAACAGAACGGTAAGAATGCCTGATGAGCTTATAGCAAAACTTACCCGCCTTGCAGATGAGCAAGAAATTTCATTTAACCAACTGGTAAACCAATGCTGTGAATTCGCACTGGAACATTTAGCAGAGAAATAAATTTTCACATAAATTCACCAAGGCCAGGTATATGCCCCTTTTCAAACTTATTGAAAAGGGGTATTGTTTTTTCTGTTTTTTTCCCTTTACCGACAGCTGTTATTTTAAGTTCAATTGTGATTTCTTCGTATGTATTTGACAGCAATTCTTCTCCGTAGCAGTTAATGACGCCAATTTCTTCGTTTGTTGCTGTTATGTTTACAATATTTTTGCCATTTACCACAATGGGATAATTAAAAATCCCGGAATAAATTTTATAACCGTTTTCCGTGGGATAAAGGTACGCAGAGTATCTGGCATCAAAAAAAGCAGGTCCCAAAGGTGTTTCTCCGCAAAAATAGAAATCCGACTGACTGTATAATGTGTACTGCTTTTTATAAATTATCTCCCCCGTTTTTTCACGGATAATATACTGATTATCTTCATTTTTACAATAAAGAAACGGAGGTCGGCGAATAGTTTCTTTAAATTTCAATTTTTCCATAGTCTTTACTCCGCATAAAAAACTCTTTAAATAACTATATCTCAAGTTATTTAAAGAGTCTTGGACAATTTGTCTAAAATTTAATATAAAGGCTGAATTTTGTTGTTTTCAAGTCTGTAGCCGGTAACATCACCCATATCTTCCCATGCTATATTCAGTTTATGCAGAGCAGTGTTCACATCGAAAGGACGCCCCTTTGAAAACATATCTCCCTCGGACAGTGTAAATCCTTCCGAAGAGTCATAGTCAACACACCATGCCATAGAGTAATTTGAGAAGCTGTAAATCTGCTCATTCTGAGTGCCGGTAACGCTTTCATTAACACCTATGAGAATCTCATCTTTCCCGTCAAAATCAAGGTCAAAGCAGATAACATCAGCGTTTACACGGATATTGTCTGTATAACTCCTATCATACTCATATCTGTTGTTATAGTAAAAGTCGTGTATAAAGTAATTACCCTTTCCATCATTCAGATTTACGGAAAGTACACCTTTATTAAGGGTTATATCTGCGTTAATAATGGCGTTTTCACCAAGTTTGATTTTCCCCTTTTTATTCATATCTTCAAGGAAAAGAAGATGTTCCCAAGGAGAGTCAACATTAAATATGCACACCCCTGAAAAGAATCTTTTATTACTGTACTCTTCTTCGAGTGTTCCCACTTTAAAACCAGAAAAAGTTTTCTCTTCCTGAAAATTCTGAGATTGGGGAATATCATCAGCCACTTCTTCTTGTGTTGGCGAAGTCTGTTTAGATTCATCCGGAAAAATGAAAAATACCATAACAGCCACAGTAAGAATTGACAAGGCACATATTCCGGAAAGTTTTATTCGCTCAAGCTTTATTACTCGTAATACATCCTCTGCACGCTCATATCTGTCAGCAGGGTCAAGTCGTGTGCATTTTTTTTACAATTTTTCTAAGAACGCGGTCCTTTATTCCCGAAAAGTCCATAATCGTTTTTATGGTTACACCGAAAGCATATATGTCGGTTTTGCTGTCGGTAGGCATCATACCAAACTGTTCAATGGGAGCATAGCCAAAAGTCCCCATTGTTTCAGTATCTTTTCGGATTTCTTCCCGATAAATACGCGCAATATCAAAATCTGTAATCCAGATGTGACCGGATTTATCCATCAAAATATTATCGGGCTTTATATCTCGATGAATAATATTTGCATTATGCAAGTAGCTGAGTGCTGAAAGAACTTGTTTTGCAATACTTATAATTTCTTTTTTTGTAAATTTATAATTCTGTTGCATCAGCTGAGCAAGAGAAAGGCCTTCTATATACTCTTCTGTAATAACAGTATTATCAGAAAGCGAAACATCATAAATTCTCGGAATGTTAGGGTATTGTGATTTTTGAAGCAGTTTATAAACTTCTCTCCTGTCACCTACAAGTTCACGTTGCAGATACTTTTTCCCTTTACTGTCAGTTACGAGACTTATCCTTTGTCTTTCAGTCTGTTTTATCAAGACTTCATCTGAAAAAAGCAGTTTCAATACCCCCCTTGCAAAATAATATGTTTTGTATTACAATACATTATAGTTACTTTTTGGAGGGTTGTCAATGCAGACTACTACAGAAAAACTTTTAGCAGAACTTAAAAGCACAACCGATATTGAAACATTTTTCAAGGAACACGAGGGACAGTTTTTAGATAAAACTACTCATTCATACCTTAACGAATTGATTTCGCTTAAAAACATGAACATTTCCGACGTGGCTAAAAATTCCGGCAGCGGTGAGTATGTTTACAAAATTTTCAGCGGAGAAAGAAAGCCTTCCCGTGATATTCTGATTTCTGTAGCTTTCGGTATGAAATTGTCATTGGAAGAAACACAACTTCTTCTGCGAATAACAAAATTTGCAATTCTCGACTCCCGTGATAAGCGTGATAGTGTCATTATATATGGGTTAACCCACAGTATGAATATTTTTGAGACAGACGATATGCTTTATAAAAAAGATTTAGTAACAATTAACTAAAAAAGCTCTTGACCCAACGGTCAAGAGCTTTTTTACTGATTATTTTGTATGCACATCAATATATTCATCATCAATTTTGGAGTAAGAAATCTTCTGGCTTTCGTAAAGGCCGAAATAGCCGCTAAGCATATAGCTCACTGCGGTTGCTATCGCAAAGAATAATATTCCTTCGGCACCAAAAACCTCAAGAGAAAGAATAATTGACGCTATAGGGCAGTTTACAACACCGCAGAAAAGTGCCACAAATCCGACCGCTGCACCCAATGCAGGGCTTAGCCCCACAATCGGAGCTATAACGCAGCCGAGTGTTGAGCCGATGAAAAAGGCAGGAACAATTTCGCCGCCCTTAAATCCTGCGGCAATAGTTATTGCGGTAAATATTATTTTAAGCACAAATGCCCACGGAAGAGCTTCTCCACCGATAGCACGGCTTATTACATCCATACCTGCACCGTTATAGTCACGTGTTCCTACGAGCATTGTAAGAAGCACAATAACAATACCGCCTGCAAAAGCGCGGATAAAACTGTTTTTTAAAAGCTTGTCCATTAAGAGCTCGCTTTTCTTTATCGCCAAACAGAAGAGAATACTCGCCACAGCACATATAACTGCAACAAATATTACCTGAAGAGTTAGATGCCAGGTAATATTCCCAAATTCTATTCCCGAAAAATGTACAGGATGCAAATTAAACCACTTTGCAACCTGTGAAGCGGTAACAGAAGAAATTATGCACGGAAGAAGTCCTGCGTAGTGCAGAACTCCCACATTTGTAACTTCAAGTGAGAATATCGTCGCTGTAAGCGGTGTGCCAAAAAGAGCTGCAAACACAGCACTCATTCCCGACATTACGATTATGTGCATATCGTTTTTCTTAAGGCGAAGCGCCTTTCCTGTATTGTACCCGATACTACCGCCAAGCTGGAGTGCAGCACCCTCTCGTCCTGCAGAACCGCCCAGCATATGAGTTATTACTGTGCTTATAAAAATCAGCGGTATCATGACGAGAGGAACATTTTTATCCCTGCGAACAGATTTTATAACACGATTTGTGTCAATAGTGCCTTTTGAGCTGAAAAGACGGTAAAGAGCTGCAATCACAATTCCGCCTACAGGCAAAAAGTATATGAGGAAGCTTTTTTCTACCCGCAGTTCTGTCACGCGGTCAATACAAATGTGAAATACACTTCCCAAAAGTCCGCCTGCAATACCTACAACAATTGCAATTAAAACCCATTTAAGGAAAGCGATAATATATTTAACTATACAAATAAAACTGTTTTTTATTAAATCCAATGACATTTCTTACCTTACCATTTCATCCTGAATCCCTGTTGCCTTATGAGAGTTTATTACGGAGAGAACCTCATCAATTGAGCTTATGGACATATCGCCTGAAACGGTATTTTTGATAGCGCTCAAGGCATTTCCGTAGCTCATTGCATCTTCAATGCTTCCGCCTGAAAGTATTCCGTAAAGAACACCTGCAACATAAGCATCACCGCTACCTACGCGGTCTATAACTTCAATATTTTTATAATGAGGCTCTTCGTAGAAATTGCCGTCAAAATAAATTCTTGAACCAAAGTTATGCTTTGTGGGGCTTACAACTTCACGGCGTGTTGTAGCAACAATTTTACAACCATATTCATCAGAATAGCTCTTCATAATTTCATCAAGAGTTCCCTCTTTCTGCATCATACGTCTGCTTGTTTCCTCTGAAACAAACAAAATATCCACCAAAGGAAGAATTTCTTTGATAACGCCTCTTGCCTCTTCTTCACTCCAGAGTGTGGCACGATAATTTACGTCAAAACTTATTGCAACGCCGTGTTCTTTCATTCTCTTAATCATTTCAATGGCGGTTTCTCTAAGTGTCTGCCCCAGAGCCAGAGAAATAGAGCTTATATGGAAAATACGGGTTTTCTCATAAATATCTCTGGGGATTTCCGAAAGATACAAAGAACAAACAGAAGCGTTTGCTCTGTCATATACAACGGCGGATTTTCTGGGATATACGCCACTTTCGTAATAGTAAATACCGAGACGCTTATCGTCGCTTGTGTCCCAGACTACATAGTCATCGGAAACGGATCCGTAACGGATACGTCTTGCAACAAAGTGACCGAGTTTATTTTTGGGAAGCTTTGTTACTATGGCAGAGCGTATTCCTAAGTTTGCCGCACCTGATGCAACATTAAATTCGGATCCGCCACAGTTTTTCTCAAAAATTTCGCTCTGTGAAATCTTATCTTTGTCGGGAGGAGATAATCTCAGCATTACCTCGCCAAAACTTATAAGGTCAAATTCTGCACTTTCTTTAATGAAATCCATTTTTAACTCTCCTTTATATATTAGCTGCTATGTACGTCTATTTTATCTTCCGCCTCAATAAGGCCGTCGGGAGTTTCAACCATATCGTGACGCTTAAGAAGAAATCTTCTTACTGCAAAAAGAATTGCTATGGCAATTACGGTAATAAGATTTTCCCAAGGCTCTGCATGGCCTACAATAAGCTGCCTTGCAAGAGCAAACGCAAGAACTTCTATTACCGTTTCGGGAGTGTGTTTGCAAAGCATTTTAATAAGCTCCGCACCGATTGCAAGAATAATTGCATCGTCCAGAATATGAACAAGGGAACCTACTCCATCTTTATATCGGCAAGTCACATTTACCGTATCAATTACGAGCTGTACGCCTAAAATCAATATTGCCACAGCCACAATAAGAGATATCATCAGTTCAAAAATATAGCTTACCTCAAACATTCCGTCCTGAAGTTTTTTTCTCATAGAACTTCCTCCTTTGTATTTTTACCTGTTCGGGCGCCTTTTCTCCAAAACAGCCAATATTCAGCAATTAAGCAAACAAATACAGCTGCAAACGCGTCCAGAATTGAATGTTGCTTTATAAACACGGTGGACATACATACAAGAAATGCAAAAGTTATCGCTGCTGTTTTTAACCAAATATTTGCCGACTTTTCTCTTCTCCATACTGAGGCAATCGCAAGAGAAATTGCAACATGAAGAGACGGGCACGCATTTGTGTTTGCATCAATACTGTACAAAAAGCCAACAAGCTGTGCACAAATATTATCTCTTTCAAAATTCGCCTCTCTTAACTGAGTTGTAGGGAAAACAAAATATATTGCTATAGAAATAAATTGAGTTATTACCATATACTTCTGCAATTTTTTGAAATGCTCTATGTTATATAAGGCAAAGTAACCAAGTGATAAAATAATATAAAAATACCACAAAACATAAGGCACAACAAAAAACTCACAAAAGGGAATCATATCATCAAGCGTACTGTGAACCATATAACATTCTTCGCTGGGAACTAATCTTCCTACTGCAAAATACAGAATTAAATACGGAATCCACCAACCCAAAAGCTTTAGATGCGAAAATCGAGGGTCATTTATTTTTGACAGTCTGAACTGACGGTAGTCAACAACCGGTTTTTTCATAATAGTTTATGCTCCTTTTTTCGTAATGACTCTGCTTTTTATGTTAAAAACAAATCTTACCCGGATTAAGAATATTCTTTTCATCAAAAACTTTCTTTATTCCTTGCATAATTGCAATGGGAGTATCACCGTAAAGCTCTTTTAAAAAGCCTTTCTTTGCATAACCAATTCCGTGTTCTCCGGAGACAAGACCGCCAAGTTTCTTCGCTTCATCATACATACGGTCAAAGCACTTTTCTAAAACTTCCTCCCACGCCTTTTCATCAAGACTGTCTCGGCAAATGTAAACGTGAAGGTTTCCGTCGCCTGCGTGACCGAATGAAGGGATTCTGACATTCATTTCTTCTGCAAGTGCATGGGTGAATTTTATAAATTCGTCAACCTTGTTTACGGGAACGACAACGTCGCATTCATCCATTTCGGTTGTTGATGCCTTGATAGCTTCAAGAAATGCACCACGGGCAGACCATACTGCTTTTTTACGCTCGTCTGTATCAACTATGTATGCATCAATTGCACCAATTTCAAGACACAAATCTGCAACGACTTTCATATCCGCTTCAACCTGCTCGTCGGTATTTCCGTCGAAGGTCAAAAGTATATATGCATCGTTTTTTGTATCTGGGAATCTCTTTCCGAGATAGCTTTCCGAGAACAGAATTGTATCACGTGACATATATTCGATTGCCGTAGGAGTTACCTTGGAACGGAAAATCTGAGGAACTGCCTCAATAGCGCTTTTCATATCGGAAAAAGGTACGAGAAGGCTTACGGACACCTTGGGAAGGGGTACAAGTTTCAGCACCGCCTCTGTAATGATACAAAGAGTTCCCTCTGATCCTACTACAAGGTCCTTGAGGCTGTAGCCGGAGCTGTTCTTTGCAACCTTACCACCGAGGGGAAGGATTTCGCCGTTTGGCATTACAACTGTAAGCGCACGGACATAGTCACGGGTAACGCCGTATTTAACGGCCCTCATACCACCGGCATTTGTGGAAATATTACCGCCAATTGTAGCGGATTTTTCACCGGGATCCGGGGGATAAAGGAAGTCGTTTTCCTCAGCAAATGCCGCAAGCTCCATAAGAAGAACCCCGGGCTGAACGGTAACGGTAAGGTTATCTTTGTCCAGCTCTAAAATCTTGTTCATTTTGGTGGTTTCGAGAAGAATACCTCCCTCAACTGCTACGGCAGATCCAACAAGACCTGTTCCGCTTCCGCGAACGGTTACGGGAATAGTTCTCTCCCACGCAAGCTTCATAACGGAGGAAATCTCCTCGGTAGAATTTACACGAACGAGAATTTCGGGCATTTTTTCAATTCCGCCAAGCTCATCGTGTGCGTAGTCGGAACTTATCTCATCGCCGAAAAGGACATTTTCTTCGCCTACAATTTTTGCAAGAGCTTTTATATCGTCATTTGTCACTTTACTGTACATCATTCTGCGCCTCCTTTATCTTTTCAATAAGCTTAGGCACTATTTCGTTAACATCGCCTACTATCTGATAATGAGCAACGTCGAAAATAGGCGCATTTTTATCGGAGTTAATTGCTACAATGCATTCGGAGGATTTCATACCTGCGGCAAACTGTACCGCACCCGAAATACCAAGGCATATGATGAATTTTGCATTAACTGTTCTTCCGGAAAGACCAATCTGTCTTTTCGCGTCAAAAAGGTTTCCTTCAACAAGAGGACGGCTGCAGGCAACTACGCCGCCCAAAAGGTCAGCAAGTTCCTGTGCCATTGCACGCATACCCTCACTCATCGCACCTCTGCCTACGGCTACGATAACATCGGATTCAGAAATATCAATATCCTTGGGCTTATCGATTGAAGAAACGATTTCAATTCCCGAAGTAAGCTTTTCGGGAGCAATTTCCATATTCACGATTTCGCCTGACGCTTCCTTAGATGCTTTCGGTTCCTGGAAAACCTTGTATCTTGCGGTACAGAACTGCGGTCTTGTATCGGGAGATATAATCTGCGCCATAATATTACCGCCGAACGCAGGTCTTATCTGTACAAGATCGGTGTTTTCCTTCATTTCAAGAACAGTACAATCTGCTGTAAGTCCTGCACGCTGACGAGCCGCTACACGTGGTGCAAGCTGTCTGCCAAGGTTCGTTGCACCTACAAGAATTGAGGAAGGCTTCACCTTTTCTATAAAATCACAGAATGCTGCCGTGTAAGGTTCAATTCTGAAATCCTTAAGCTCGGGATAATCATATACAAAAACTTTCTGAGCACCGTAATGGAGAAGTTTTTCCACGCTGTTTCCAATGTTAGAACCGAGCATAAGAGCATATACGGGATGCTTCGTAACAGAAGCAAGCTCTTTCGCTTTACCTAAAAGTTCATATGTAACACGGTGTATTTTGCCGTCATAATGGTCAACGTAAACGCAGATACCGTTCCACTGAGTTTTATCAACAGTTGCCTTTACCTCTTCCACATATTCTATGATACCGTTACTCTTTTTCGCGCACATTTTACACATTTTACAAGCAGAGGAAATATCAAGCTTTTCGCCATCGTAAGAAATTGCGCCGAAAGGACAAAGTGCGGAAAGCTCTGCCTCATTATCCCTTGTAACAAGATTCTGATTTATAACAAGTTTTCCCATCTCTATCCCTCCTTATATCAGTTTGCGGCTTGTAATGAGGTTGAAAAGCTCTGCGGTCTGCTCCTCAGGTGTGCCGCTGATTGAATGCTTCTCTGTATTTTTTTCAGGAGGGAAAATCCTCTCAACCTGAGTTGCTGAGCCTGAAAGACCGTAGTTGTCGGGGTTTTTATCCTCGAAATCATCGAAGCTCAGGAACTTCACCATATCGTCAGTTACTGTCTGCTTCACTTTATACGAGGGGAGTCGTGGCGAATTGATATCACCGTCAACGGAGATGAGGCAGGGAAGTTTTACATTCATTTTTACAACCTTGTCATCCAACGATGCGGTAACGGAAATATCCTTATCCGTCACGTTGTCAACAGACAAAACATTTGCCACGTTGGAGATGCCAAGAAATTCAGAAACTTCTGCGCCAACCTGTGCAGTATCACCATCCGTAGTCTGCTTGCCGCAGATTACAAGGTCAAAATCACCGATTTTCTTCAATCCCTGAGAAATTGTATATGCCGTTGCGAGCACATCTGCACCTGCAAATTTGCGGTCTGAAAGCACTGTACCGCCTTGCGCGCCCATACAGATTGCCTCCATGATAACGCTTTTTGCCTGAGGGGGACCCATAGTGATTGTTTCAACACTACCGCCATACTGCTCTGCAAGGGAAAGCCCCATTTCAAGAGCGTACAGGTCGTACGGATTCATTTTACTTTTAACGCCGTCTCTTTTAAGAACGCCGGTTACGGGATCAACCTCAACATTACTTGAGCCCGGCACCTGTTTGATGCATACCAGAATTTTCATTTTCCTTCTCCTTGTTTTTATCTTTCTCTCTAAAAATATGACATTTTCTCCTTATTTTAATTATAACACAATGGATTTTAAAGTCAATGTTTTGTTAATTTATTACAACGCTTGACAAGAATTTTTCAGTAGTATAAAATGTATTAAGATGACTAATATATTAAATGGGAGGGATTTTATGCAAAATTTAGTTATGGAGCTTCGTGAAAAGCGTATTTTAACACGCGACGGTTTCCGCGAAATTTTAACCACAGATAAATATGATTCCTCTCTTTTTAAATCAGCAGATGAAATAAGGCAAAGTGTTTACGGCAAGGATGTATATATCCGCGGTCTTATTGAATTTACCAACTACTGCAAAAATGACTGTTACTACTGCGGAATCAGGTGCAGTAACAAAAATGCAGTCAGATACCGCCTTACAAAAGAGGATATTCTTGAATGTTGCCGTGAGGGGTATGAGCTTGGTTTCCGCACATTTGTTCTTCAGGGCGGTGAAGACCCGTATTTTACCGATGAAAGAATCTGTGATATCGTGGGAAGCATCAGAAAAGAGTTTCCCGACTGTGCAATAACACTTTCTATCGGTGAAAAATCCTACGAGAGCTACCTCGCCTACTATAATGCAGGTGCAAACAGATTTCTCCTGCGTCACGAAACGGCAGAGAGCGACCATTATAATAAGCTTCATCCCGAATGTATGAAGCTCGAAGCCCGTAAAAAGTGCCTTTTTGACCTTAAAAAAATCGGGTACCAGGTGGGAAGCGGATTTATGATTGGCTCCCCTTTCCAGACTATTGATAATATAATTTCCGATCTGGAATTTCTTCACGAACTTCAGCCCGATATGATTGGCATCGGTCCTTATATTGTGCATAAAGAAACCCCTTTCAAAGAATATGAAAGCGGAAGTGTGGAAATGACTGTAAAGCTTATCGCCATTCTCCGTCATATGTTCCCCTATGCGCTTATTCCTGCTACCACGGCTCTCGGAACACTTCATCCCGAAGGCAGAGAAATGGGGCTTCGCGCAGGGGCAAATGTAGTTATGCCGAATCTTTCCCCAAGGGCATACAGAAAGCTTTATGATTTATACGAAAACAAGCTCTCTACCGGTGAAGAAGCGGCTCAAAGCCGTGCAGCATTGGAAAAAAAAGTAGAAGCGGCAGGATACAGAGTAGTTACTGCAATCGGTAACGTTAAAAGGTGATTTTTGATGAACAAATGCTTAATCGCAATGAGTGGCGGTGTTGATAGCGCCGTTGCGGCACTTATGACAAAAGAAAAAGGAATAGAGTGTGTCGGTGCAACGATGAAACTTTTAGGCGGTGGCGGAATTGAACTCGATGAGCAGCACGCCTGCTGCTCCAAAGAGGATATTGAGGATGCACGAAAGGTTTGCGAAAGACTTGGAATGGAGCATTACCTATACGATTTTTCCGAACATTTTGCCGAAAAGGTTGTGAACAAATTTGTCCATGCGTATGAGACCGGTGCAACTCCAAATCCGTGCATAGAATGTAACCGCTACCTGAAGTTTGAAAGGCTTTTTGAAGAGGCTGAAAATCTTGGTTGTGACTGTATTTCTACGGGACATTATGCGAGAGTTCAGTATAATGAAAAAAACGGCAGGTGGATACTTAAAAAGGCAAAGGATTTAAGTAAGGATCAGAGCTATGTCCTCTATTCCCTTACACAAAATCAGCTCTCAAAGGTCATCTTCCCTCTTGGGGATATGACTAAAGCGGAAGCAAGAGAAATTGCCGAGGAAAACGGTTTTGTAAATGCCCATAAAAAAGAAAGTCAGGATATTTGCTTTGTAAAGGGAGAAGACTATACAGAATTTATAGAGCGATACACAGGCAAAAAATATCCCGACGGAAACTTTGTTGATAGAGATGGAAATATTCTCGGAACGCACAAAGGAATTATCCGCTATACGGTGGGACAGCGCAAGGGACTTGGTCTTGCTCTCCCTGCTCCCCTGTACGTTTGCGAGCTTGATACAAAGAAAAATGAGGTTATTCTCTGCCCCCACGAGGGACTTTTTACGAAAGAGCTTACCGCAACTGATATAAATTTAATTAGTGTTCCCGACTTATACACGCCAATGAAAGTCAAGGCAAAGGTTCGTTACCGTCATACAGAGCAGTCTGCAACGGTGGTGCAGATTGATGAAAATACTATCCGCGTTACCTTTGACGAACCACAGCGAGCTATTACAAAAGGGCAAGCGGTTGTACTTTACGACGGTGACATTGTAGTCGGTGGCGGAACAATTTTTTAATAAAGGAGATATGTTATGAAAGAGACATTATTCAAGCTTACTTACGGACTTTTCGTACTTTCCACACGGTACGGTATGAAAGACAACGGATGTATAATAAACACGGTTATGCAGGTTACTGACACACCGCTTCAGATAGCCGTTGCAGTTAATAAAAATAACTACACACTTGAAATGATTAAAGAAAGCGGAGAATTCAATGTAAGTGTCCTTACCGAAGAAACTCCTTTCTCCGTATTTCAGAATTTCGGTTTTAAAAGCGGAAGAACTGAGGAAAAATTCGAGGGCTTCAAAGATAAAGAAAGATCAGCAAACAACATTTATTATGTGACAGGCTGTACCAATGCATATATAAGTGCCAATGTTGTTAATATGATTGACTGCGGAACGCATATGATGATTATTGGTGAGGTTGTTGACGCAAAAACGCTTTCCGACAAGCCTTCTGTGACATATGACTATTATTTCAAGAACATCAAACCCAAGCCCGAAGCAAAGAAAAAGGGTTATGTCTGTAAAATTTGCGGATATGTGTATGAGGGCGATCCTCTCCCCGAGGATTTCATCTGCCCTTGGTGCAAACACCCTGCAAGCGATTTTGAACCACTTTCATAAATTAAAAGCCATCCTTTCGGATGGCTTTTATTATTTTACTTTATTAAACCTTACAAGTATTGCCGCCAGTTCGGCACGGGTGAGCTTTGTTTTGGGGTTAAGTTTCTGATGAGTGTCACCTAATATGATATTATTATTTATTGCCCACTCCATGGCATTTCTTGATGAAACTTCACTTCCGTCAGCAAAGTTTTTAAGGTTGTCTGTATTTACCTTCGGCTCTTTTTTGTATTTGTAAAGGCATACAACAAGTTCTTCCCTTGTAATCAATCTGTCGGGCTCAAACTCTCCGGTTTCATTACCGTACATGATTTTTTCATGTGTTACCCATCTGACCGCGTTGTAAAACCAATCGGTTTGGGTTACATCGCTGTAGTTTATGTTGCTGTATGCTTTTTTACCGCTTTTTATATTGTAAAGCACCTGCGCAATTTCCGAACGCTTTACATTTGAATACGGGTCAAAATAATCTTTGCTGATTCCGTTCATAAATCCCAGAGAATTGGTTTTATTTACATCACCGTAAAACCAGTCAAGAGGGAAAACATCCTTAAATCGACAGTCGCTGTAGTTTTCCTCTGGATATTTATTTAAAAGGTCGGCCATATAGTAGGTTCTTTCCTTTATAAAAAGCTGAAGCGCCTCTGCTTTTGTTTCCCATTTCGTTCCCGGATACCACATCAGTGCATTTATGTCTGCGGATGCTTTTAAAGTTTCAATTTCACTATCCCATGTATTGGAATTTATAACGGGCAACATTTTTTCCTTGTATGTTGTTTTGAGCAATGCTCTGAAACTTTCGATTTCTACAAGTTTTACCCCGAAATCAGCATTGTGAATGGAAGCCCCTCTGGGATGCTCCCCTACCTTATCGGATTTTCCGCTTATAAAGCTTTGGTCATAATCCCACAAGGGACCCATATACATTTTTTCTTCGCCTGCATCTTTATGCAGATATGCAGAGCTTTGGAAAAAATCCCTTGCTTTTGAAAATTCGTTTAAAAGATAGTATGATGCCAGACTGTCAGCATCCACATAGTCTGTATACATTTTTCCCGTAGCAGGATTTTTTCCGCCATTATACACGGCATCTTCGTATTCTTGGTATAATGTTGCAATATATTCCATTTCCTCACGGGACGCATATTCAGGGCTTTTTACAACCACATACTGTCCCCTTGTGCTGCAGAAATAACATACCTCTTCTTTTGCCCTGCTTTCATAGTCCATTTCCAGAAGATAACCGCCTGTTATATCATCGGGAGATGCCATATTTTCACAATAAGTAAAAGTTGCTCCGTTTTTTGTTTTACCGCTCCCTATGGGAAGTTTTTCTATATCTGTGCCTTCGTTTGCTTCTTCATTCTTTTCTTCAAGGTCAGTAATGGACACTCTTCCGTCACCAAGCTCGACCTTTTCCGCTAAAAGATAATTACCGCGGTATTCACCATCATAATACAAATCAACGGGGGTACTTTCAATGTTTGTTCTCATACCCATTGATTTACCCCAACTAAGAACAATAGAATTTGAAAGCAAGGACTGATCCATATAGTTTGCAAGAAGCAGCCATGTTTTTGACTTGTTGTTATCATCACCTGTTTCCAGCAAGTCAACCTTTTTGTCGGTTTTAATCTGATACGGTTTTTTTACCTGCATCCATGTGCTGTTCCCTCTGCCTTTTATTTGTGTAAGAGCACCGCTGTGAACAATCTCCCCATTTTCCTTTTGCATGACGATATTTCCCGTTGCCTTATTGGATTTATCCGCAGGCTCTTCAACCCACAAACGCCCGTTTTCTTGTGGATTGTCACTTACAAGAAAAACTGCGGGAATATTTTCCGAAAACAGAAACCTCACCGTAAAATCAGCAAATATTTTATTTTTATCGGAAAATGTGAGTATATATTCACCGTCTTTACAAAAATCGTTGAGATTCATTTTGTTTCCCGACGAAAAAGTTTCTGCTTTCAAAGCACCCTTTACTATTACAGCACGGTCTTCAAAATCTCCGTAAAGAATAACACTGTCCGGCTTTACGGAAGAGGGCAGAACAATTGTGTTTTCGCCGTTTATTACCTGCATATTTATACGCGTTTCTGAAACACTTTCATCGCTGAAAGTATATACTTCCTCTGCACTGACACAGTTTCCGCTTATCAACAAAAGAGCTGTTGCAAACAAAAAGCAGAGTATTATTCTTTTTATAGAAGCGCCCGTCATTGTCATAATATTTTCCTCTTTAATACGAATTACTTCTTACCTGTTGAACCAAATCCACCCTCGCCACGGTCAGTATCGTCAAGCTCATCGGACAATATAAAATCCGCCACAACATAAGGAGCAATTACAAGCTGCGCAATTCTTTCGCCATTATCAATTGACTGAGGTTCTGCGCTGTGGTTATGGAGTGCAACCATTATTTCTCCGCGGTAGTCGCTGTCTACAACACCCACTTTATTTGCAGGTGCAAGCCCACGTTTGGAGGCAATTCCGCTTCTTGCATAGATAAGCCCTGCATAGCCTGTGGGGATTTCCATAGCAATACCTGTGTGTATAAGTTTGGTTTCATGGGGTGCTATTGTAACAGGTTCCCCTGTGCAGGCATAAAGGTCTGCACCTGCTGCAAACTCACTGCCGTAAGTGGGAATAGTTGCATTTTCGTCAAGTTTTTTTATTCTTACTGAATATTTATCCATCGTTATTTTCCTTTCCTTTTATGCTTCGTAAATATCGCCCGAGCCCATTGTCCTTTCCCATTTACCGGGAAGAAGAACAACCTCGCCTTTTTTTAGAGTTTCTGCTACATCTATGATACGCTGATTTGATGAGCCTCGGAAGAGAAGCGATGCACTCTTCAATTCTTCAACAAATCTTCCGTCAACTAAAACATCAATATTTTGAAGAAGCTCTTTTATATCGCTGTCATCGGATTTCAAAAGCTCCTCATCAAGCAGAAATCCCGTATAACACCATATGTTTTTATCGGGATAACGCTGGCGGAATTTCTTTGTAAGGGAAATAAGCCCTGCCCTGTTTTCTTTTTCAAATGGCTCACCGCCGAGAAGTGAAAGTCCCGTAATGTGACCTGCTTTGCAGGCGTCGAGTATTTCTTCCTCAATTTCTACGGTCATAGGATTTCCGTAATTAAAATCCCACGCCTCTTTATTAAAGCAGTTTTTGCAATGGTGTCTGCAACCGCTTACAAAAAGCGATACTCTTACACCGGGACCGTTGGCAATATCAAACTTCTTTATTGTTGCATAGTTCATATTTTTCATCTTCCTGAAAACAGGGTACGGATATCTCCGTACCCTGAAATTATTTTATTACAGATGGAGTACACGTTCCTTAATCTCCTGTGTTCTTCCCTGATTCCAGAACTGTGTTCCGATATATCCGCAAGTACGACGTGCTACGTTAAGCTTTGTCTGGTCAGTATTACCGCAGTTGGGACACTGCCATACAAGTTTTCCGTGTTCGTCTTCCTTAACCTCGATTTCTCCGTCAAAACCGCATTCCTGACAATAGTCACTCTTTGTATTGAGCTCTGCATACATAATATTGTCGTAAATGAAACGCATTACTGAAAGTACAGCTTCAAGGTTGTTCTGCATATTGGGAACTTCCACATAGCTGATTGCACCGCCGGGAGAAAGTGCCTGGAACTTCGCTTCAAGAGCAAGTTTATCGAAAGCATCAATATCCTCTGTAACGTGTACATGGTAGCTGTTTGTGATATAGTTCTTATCGGTTACACCCTTGATGATACCGAATCTCTTCTGAAGACTCTTTGCAAACTTATATGTTGTGCTTTCAAGAGGTGTTCCGTAAAGTGAATAGTCAATCTTTTCATCTGCTTTCCACTTAGCTGTGTATTCATTAAGCTTCTTCATAATTTCAAGACCTAATGCTTCACCTGCAGGCTCGGTAAGTTTCTTACCGTTGAGACTATATACACATTCCCAAAGGCCTGCATAACCAAGAGAAATTGTGGAATAGCCCCCGTGAAGGTACTTGTCAATCTTCTCGCCCTTTTCAAGACGGAGAAGTGCACCGTGCTGCCAAAGAATGGGCGCTGCGTCGGAAAGTGTTCCTGTAAGTCTTTCGTGACGAGCCTGAAGTGCTCTGTGGCAAAGCTCCATTCTCTCATCGAAAATCTGCCAGAATTTCTCCATATCACCGCCTGCGGAAAGACCAATATCAACAAGGTTTACTGTTACAACACCCTGATTGAATCTTCCGTAATACTTAGGCTTGCCGTCCTCGTCAACGAAAGGAGTAAGGAAGCTGCGGCATCCCATACAGGTATAACAATGACCGTCACCGTTTTTGTCAATTTTATTCTGGAGCATAATCTTCTCAGAAATATAGTCGGGAACCATACGCTTTGCAGTACACTTTGCTGCAAGCTCTGTAAGGTAGTAGTATTTGCTGTCCTCGTGAATATTATCCTCTTCAAGAACGTAAATAAGCTTGGGGAATGCAGGTGTAATCCAGATACCCTTTTCATTCTTGACACCTCTGTATCTCTGACGGAGGGTTTCCTCGATAATAAGGGCAAGGTCTTTCTTTTCCTGCTCATTCTTAGCTTCGTTAAGGTACATAAATACGGTTACAAAAGGAGCCTGTCCGTTGGTTGTCATAAGAGTTACAACCTGGTACTGAATCATCTGTACGCCGTTTTTAACTTCTTCACGAAGTCTCTTCTCTGTAATCTCGGCAATCTTCTCTTCAGAAACTTTTTCATCAAGAAGAGCCATTTCCTCTTCTACCTGCTTGCGGATCTTCTTACGGCTGATATCAACAAAAGGAGCAAGATGTGTAAGAGAAATACTCTGTCCGCCATACTGACAGGAAGCAACCTGTGCAATAATCTGTGTAGAGATATTACAAGCTGTAGAGAAGCTGTGGGGCTTTTCAATCATAGTACCGCTGATTACAGTACCGTTCTGAAGCATATCTTCAAGATTTACAAGGTCACAGTTGTGCATATGCTGAGCAAAATAGTCTGCATCGTGGAAATGGATAATTCCCTGCTCGTGAGCCGCAACAATTTCGGGAGGCAGAAGAATTCTCTTTGTAATATCCTTACTTACCTCACCCGCCATATAGTCACGCTGAACGCTGTTAACGGTAGGATTTTTGTTAGAGTTTTCTTGCTTTACTTCTTCGTTATTACATTCGATAAGGCTCATAATCTGCTCGTCTGTTGTGTTAGACTTACGAACAAGAGCTCGGTTATAACGGTATGTAATGTATCTGCGCGCAACATCAAACGCACGCTGGTTCATAATCTGATCCTCTACCATATCCTGTATTTCTTCCACGCTCAAGGATCTGTTAATGTTTGCTGCCGCACTTTCAACATCTTCTGCGATACGCTTAATCTGAATTGCAGACATACGGCTGCTGGGCACAACGCTCTCGTTAGCTTTTGTGATTGCGACTATAATTTTCTCGGGGTCGAATGTTACTTCGGCTCCGCTTCTTTTTATAATCTTCATCTTATTCCCTCCAAAATTATTCTTTCTCAAAATCGTGTATTATCATTATAACAAGATATAGGTGCTTTGTCAATACCAAATAACAAGATATTGTTATTTTTTCATCTTTGTAAACAATTGATGAATTTTGGCTTATTATAGGGATTTATGGGGGGTCCTCACTTGACAAATACGGTTTTAAATAATATAATTTATAATAAGTTTGTGTTTTTTTTGTGAGATATATACACAATATATAGGAGTAAATTTATGAACTACAGTCTTGGAATCGATGTGGGCTCAACCACTGCAAAAGCGGTCCTTATCGACGAAACAGGTAAAATTTTATATGAAACTTATGAAAGACACTTCTCAAAAGTAATCGAAAAATGCGGTGAATTACTTTCTGCGGCATACAAGATATTGGGGCAGGACTGCGAAGTTTCCTTTGCGGTTTCCGGATCTGCAGGTCTTGGAATAAGTGAAGCGATAGGCGTACCCTTCATTCAGGAAGTTGCTTCCGAAAGCGAAGTTGTAAAGCACCATGCTCCCGATACCTCTTGTATTATTGAGCTTGGCGGTGAAGATGCAAAAATCATTTTTCTTGAAGGCGGTACAGATGAAAGAATGAACGGCACCTGTGCAGGTGGTACGGGAGCATTCATTGACCAGATGGCTACTCTTCTGAATGTTACTACCGAAGAACTTGATACCTTAAGTCTCGGTGCAGATAAGATATATCCGGTCGCATCACGTTGCGGTGTTTTCGCAAAAACTGATATTCAGCCTCTCATCAATCAGGGTGCAAGAAAAGAAGATATTGCAAAGAGTATTTTTCAGGCAGTTGTTAATCAGACAATTGCAGGTCTTGCTCAGGGAAGAGCTATAAAAGGTAAAGTAATGTTCCTCGGCGGTCCTCTCTCCTTCTGCGAAGGATTGCGTCTATGCTTTAAAGAAACGCTTAAACTTTCCGACGAAAATGCCATTTTCCCAAGTTATGCCCGTATTTCCGTTGCATTGGGTGCGGCATACTACGCTTCAACAACTGATTTCAAATGCAGTATTGTTGAGTTAATTGAAAGAATAAAAACAGCAAAGCTTCCCTCTGCATCGCTCTCCCTTCCCCCGCTTTTTGAAAACGAGGAAGATTATAGGAACTTCTGTATCCGTCACAATAAAGCAACCGTTCCCGAATGTGATATTAAATCCTATAAGGGAAATGCTTACCTTGGCATTGACTGCGGAAGCACTACCACAAAACTTGTTCTTATTTCTGATAAAAAAGATATACTTTATTCCTATTATTCATCTAATAAAGGAAATCCCGTGGATGTTGTAAAAAACTGTCTCACCGAAATATACAACCTGTGCGGTGATAAAATCAATATCTGTGGCAGTGCCGTTACAGGTTATGGAGAAGAACTTATTAAAAATGCCTTTTCAATTGACTACGGTCTGGTTGAAACTATTGCCCATTTCACCGCTGCGAAACATTTCAAAAAGGATGTTGACTTCATCCTGGATATCGGCGGTCAGGATATTAAATGCTTTAAAATCCACAATGGTGCCATTGACAGCATTATGCTTAACGAGGCTTGCTCGTCAGGATGCGGTTCTTTCCTTGAAACTTTTGCAAAATCACTTGGCTTTTCTGCAGAGGAGTTTGCAAAGAAAGGTATTTTTGCAAAGAACCCCGTAAATCTTGGCAGCCGTTGTACGGTATTTATGAATTCCTCTGTAAAGCAGGCTCAAAAAGAAGGCGCAACGGTAGAGGATATTTCTTCCGGTCTTGCAATCAGCGTTGTGAAGAATGCCGTGTACAAAGTTATCCGCGCAAGCAGTGCCGACGAACTTGGCGAAAACATAGTAGTTCAGGGCGGTACATTCTACAATGATGCCGTACTCTGCGCTTTTGAAAAAGAACTTGGAAGAAATGTTGTCCGTCCTGCTATTTCCGGTCTTATGGGCGCGTACGGAGCTGCACTTTATTCAATGAAGGGCGAATCTTCCTCGATTATTTCTCCGTCGGATCTTGAAAGTTTTTCCCACGAGGCAACGCCCCGCACCTGTAAAGGCTGTACAAACAACTGTCAGCTTACCATAAATACATTCCGTGACGGCCGTAAATTCATTTCCGGTAATCAATGTGAAAAGGGTGCAGGAAAAGTTCAGACTGAGAATGTTCCTAATTTATATGAATTCAAGCGTAATGCACTTCTTACAAATAATTACGCTAAACCCACAGGCAAGAAAATGGGACTGCCGCTGGCTCTTGGAATGTATGAGCTTCTTCCTTTGTGGAACACCATTTTCGGTGAACTTGGATTTGAAATTGTAATTTCCCCCATGTCTACCAGAAGAATTTATGAAAAAGGACAGTTCTCCATCCCCTCCGATACGGCTTGCTATCCTGCAAAACTTATGCACGGACACATTATGCAGCTCCTTTCTGAGGGCGTGGATGCAATTTTCTATCCGTGCCTTACTTACAATATAAATGAAAAACTGTCTGACAACCATTATAATTGTCCGGTAGTTGCTTATTATTCTGAGCTTCTTAACGGAAATATGGAAGACCTTCAAAAGACTAAGTTCCTGTTCCCCTATCTTAATATTAACAGTATGAAAGAACTTACAAAAGGACTTTACTCATACCTTAATGAAAAATTGGGAACATTTACAAAGGATGAAATAAAGAGGGCTATCAAACTTGGTTTCAAGGCACTTTCCGATTATCGGGAAAGTGTTAAGAAAGAGGGCGTTCGTGCAATTGAGCATGCGAGAAAAAATGGTAAGGATATAATGATTCTTGCAGGAAGACCTTATCATACAGATAGCCTTATCTGTCACGGAATAGATAAATTGGCGCAAACTCTTGGATTTATCGTGGTAAGCGAGGATGCTCTCCCTCTTCCCGAAAAGAAACCCGATGTTCATGTCCTTAACCAGTGGACGTATCACGCAAGGCTTTACAACGCGGCACAATACGCTTGTGAAAACAGTGATATGGAACTTGTACAGCTTGTATCTTTCGGTTGTGGTGTTGATGCTATCACTACCGATGAGGTGCGTTCAATTCTCGAAAGTAATGGCAAACTTTACACCCAGATAAAAATTGACGAAATTACAAATCCCGGTGCAGTTAAAATCAGACTTCGCAGTCTTATGGGTGCAATGAAGGAGAAAGGCAAATGACGCAAAATTACATCCAATTCACAAAAGAAATGAAGAAAACGCATACTATTTTAGTTCCCAATATGCTTCCTACACATTTCAAGATTGTAATGAAAGTGCTCGACGGTTACGGCTATAAATCGGAGCTTTTGGAAACAAGCGGACCTGAAATAACTGAACTGGGACTTAAGTATGTGCATAATGATACCTGCTACCCTGCACTTTTGGTTATCGGGCAGTTTTTGGATGCAATTATAAACCGCGGTCATGACCCACACAAGGTTGCGCTGATACTGTTTCAGACAGGCGGCGGTTGCAGGGCTTCCAACTATATTTCGCTACTTAGGAAAGCCCTGAAAAAAGCGGGTTACGGATATGTTCCCGTAATTCCGCTGGCTTTCAACGCATTGGAAAAACACCCCGGATTTTCTCTTTCCCCCGGAATTATTTATAAAATGATATTTGCCACCGTTTTTGGTGATATTATCGCAAATCTTGCAAACCAGTGCCGTCCTTACGAAATATATAAGGGCGATACTGAAAAAGTTGTGGAAGAATGTACTGCTGACATCATAAGCAGGATACAAAAGGATAAATTATTTTTCATGAAAAGCAAGAGGGCATTTTCCGATATTGCAAAAGCTTTTGCAAAAATCCCTTTAAATCGCGTTCCTAAAGTAAAGGTTGGTATTGTAGGAGAAATTTTTGTAAAATATTCACCTCTGGGAAATAACAATCTGGAAAAATTTCTTATGAGCGAGGATTGTGAGGTTGTCTGCCCGGGCATAATTGATTTCTTCCTTTACTGCATTTATGCAAGTATTTCCGACTACAAGCTGTACGGAATGAAAAAAAAGATGCAACCGATGTTCCGCATTATGTACAAGGGATTCAAGGGAATGCAATCTCAGCTTCGAGAAGCTATTGCAGAAGTCGGGGGTTTCGATGTGCCTCCTGAGTTTGAGCATATAAAATCCCTTGCAGAGGAATATCTTTCCACCGGCGCGCAGATGGGTGAAGGTTGGCTTCTCCCTGCCGAAATGCTGGAGCTTTCCGAAAGAGGTGTAAATAACATTGTCTGCACTCAGCCTTTCGGTTGTCTTCCCAATCATATATTCGGCAAAGGCATGATGAAACCCCTTAAAGACAAGAATCCGAATATAAATATTGTTGCAATAGATTACGATCCCGGAGCAACAAAGGTAAATCAGGAAAACAGAATTAAGTTAATGCTTTCAAATGCAAAAAAGATGTGTTAATCACACATCTTTTTTGCATTTATTTTTATTTTGCAAGTTTTGCCAAGGCTGTTCCGGCTTCGTTGCCCAATTTTTCCTGACCTTTTGCATTGTAATGACCTCTTGCCTCGGGATTCATATACTCTGTAGTCTGTTCAAGTTCTGCAGTAAGGCGTGTAAGCATTACAAAATCATTATCTTCCACGCATACTTCTTCCTGGGCATTTATGATTTCGTCGTCGCGCTCATCCCTTACAAAGTGTCCTACGCGGACAATTCCGAACTTTTCAAGTCCTAAATCTTTTTTAAGGGAGTTTTTCAGAATCGTAATTGCTTCCTTATAATATGCTTTTGTACTGCAATATATAGCATCACTTTCACCCTGAAGCCATGCAAGATAGATGTGACCTATCTCAAATTCTTCCTTCGCCTTTTCTATTGCGGCGAGTGTTTTCTTCACAATTATGTTATACCCCAGTGTACCCGGCATCCATTGGGCAATAACGGTACTACCCTTTGCAGCATGTACTGCGATGGCTGTATTTCCCGTTTCCTTTGTATAGGCACGGCAGAAGGAAGGTACCATATTTGTAAATCCGTAGCAGGATGAACCTGTTATATTATCTCTGTGCCATCTTCCGTCACGCATAGTCTTTTCGTAAGCATAGCCTTCTGTAAAATCGGGACGTATGTCCTCCCCCACAGGATTCTGAAGTGGTTTGAGCGTATCGCTGCAATATCTGTATTCAAATGCATTTGCTACAACTTCGTTTTCTGACAAGCACTCTGTCTGCCCCTGCATATTGCTCTGTCCGCCAAATATGATAATATCTGCTTTTTTCATTGCACATTCCCCCTATCAGGTACGATTCTACCACCTATGCTTTTGGGGGTCAAGCTTTTTTTGGTTTCATCGGGTAAAAAAGGATTTTTTCAATAAAAATCAAAAAATTATTTACTATTGCCACAACTTATAGTATAATAAAAATAAGAAGAGCACAACTCTTCCCAATCGCCGGCAGGACCGGTGCATATACCGACTCTTCCGGCATAACATCATTTTCAAGGAGGGGCACATATGAAAACTAACATTTATGTAAGAAAGCTCGAACTCGGCAATGAGAAGAAGGAAACGCTCGTAAAAAAGATAGACAAGCTGGGCAAATTCTTCGATGATGACGCTACCGCTGATATTGTGGTAAGCGAGCAGAAAGATAAAATGATTGTCGAAGTTACTATCCGCACAACAGATATGATTTACCGTGCGGAGGAACGTGATACAGAAGTATATAATGCTGCCGATGATGTTGTTGATGCCATTACAAGGCAGATCAGAAAAAACAAAACAAGACTTGCGAAAAAGCTTCGTGAGGGCGTTTCTAAAGAAGTTGATTTCTTCACCGAAATTCCTCAGGAAGATGCGGAAATTAAAATCGTAAAGACAAAGACACACCATGTTAAACCCATGAGTGCGGAAGAGGCTGTTTTGCAGATGAATCTTCTCGGTCACAATTTCTTTATATTCCGCAATGCACAGACAAATACAACAGATATTGTTTACCGCCGCAAGGACGGTAATTACGGACTTATCGAAACAGACTGATGATAAATATTAAAGAAGCCATTATAGTTGAAGGGAAATATGACAAAATGCGGCTTGAACGCATCTGCTCCTCCCCTATTTTCACAACTGAAGGATTCAGAATTTTTAAGGACAAGCAAAAACGCGAGTTTCTGAGAAACCTTGCAAAAACGCGCGGACTTCTTATTCTGACAGATTCCGACCGTGCCGGTTTTATGATACGCAATCATATTAAGGGCTTTGTAGACGAGGGGGAAATCAAGCAGGCATATATTCCCGAAATTTTGGGCAAGGAAAAACGCAAAGCCACCGCTTCAAAAGAGGGTAAGCTGGGTGTTGAAGGAATTGACGAAAAGACACTTTCGGAAATTCTTATGAAATACACCCACTCCGAAGAAGCAAAAGAAAAAATCACAAAAAATGATTTATACGATGCAGGACTATACGGCGGCACTGACTGTGCCGCCGCCCGTGCATCTTTGTGCAAAGAGCTGTCAATACCTGAAAAGATTTCCACAAACGCACTTATCGATGCTCTTAACGCACTTATTACAAGAGAAAAATTTTTAGAAATTACAGGCAAGTGATACTATGCATGACGACGTTACACCCGAACTTCATAAGAAACACAGAACAAGAGTGAAAGAAAGATTTCTAAAAGAGGGACTTTCTTCTTTTGCTGACCACGAGGTTTTGGAGTTACTCCTTTTTTATGCTATTCCGCAGGGTGATGTAAATCCCGTGGCACACAAACTTATAGATGAGTTTAAAAGCCCATCTGCCGTGTTTAATGCATCTGTGGAGGAGCTTTGCAAAGTTGACGGTATTGGGGAGCATTCTGCAATTCTGATTAAAATGATTCCCGAACTTTCCAAATTTTACAATGCCCTTTCCACCAGAGAAAAAAAGTTTATAGAAACGACTTTTGACGCAGGAGAATATGTGTGCAAAAAGATAGGTGCTGAGAAAAAGGAAGTTTTTGCAGTTATCTGTCTTGATTCGCAGAGGAAAGTACTGGCGTTTGAAATTTTGGAAGAGGGTACAGTTGCACAAGCTACCATACATCCCAGGAAAGTAGTAAATTTAGTAGTCAAGCACAACGCCTCGGCAGTAATCCTGGCTCATAACCATCCATCTGCAGGCGCATATGCTTCGGAGAATGACAGAATCCTCACAAACAGGCTCTGCACCGTTCTTGAAGGAATGGATGTACATGTGCTTGACCATATTATAGCCGCATCTCCGGAAAAATTTGTAAGTATGGCAGACTCCGGCTTAATGCCGAATTGACGGCTTGCAAGGCAAGCCTTTCGAAAAGGCTTTATTTGAGAACAAATTATTGAAAGGATTGATATATTATGACATTACAGCAGTTACAGAAAGACATGATTGCCGCTATGAAAGCGCAGGATAAGGTAAGAAAGAACGTTATCTCGGGCCTTATTGCCGCAGTAAAGAAGTACGGCATCGACAATGGTGTAAGAAACGACATTACCGAAGAAATGACAGATGCAGTTATTCTTAAAGAGCTTAAGAGTGCAAAGGAGCAGCTTGACACTTGTCCTGCAGAAAGAACAGAGCTTATCGCAGAATATACAACAAATTATGAAATCATCAAGGAATATGCTCCTGCACAGATGGGTGAAGAAGAAATCAAGGCAGTTATAATGGAAAAGTTTGCCGATGTCATCGCAACAAAGAACAAGGGTATGATAATGAAAACCGTTATGGCTGAACTTAAGGGTAAGGCTGACGGTAAGGTTATTAATCAGGTAGTTGCATCTCTCTGCGAATAATAAGGATGTAAAAAACAGCACCGACCGTTTATTGGCGTGTTAATGATTCTATTTACGGTTTGTCTTTTCAAAAAAATTATTTTTGGGTTGAAATCCGTAAATTTACGGATTTCTTTTTTTGCGATGCCAATAAACTACGAACAAACTTCGCCTCTCGCTGTATACACATACAGCTTCGGGTAACCCACGGCAAGCCGTGGCTCAGTTTGTCCGTTCTGCACTATTTTTTTCATCCTTTAACTTACATGGTGAATTTATATGTTAAACATTGAAAAAAATCTAACTCCCAGGCTGAAAATGATTGCATCCCTTGTTCCTCCCTGCCAGTCTTTGTGCGACATAGGGACAGACCATGCCTATGTGGCAATTTACCTTGCAAAAAAAGGGATAGCTGAAAAAATCATTGCCGCGGATATAAAAAAAGGGCCTCTTATGCAGGCTGAAAAGAATATAAAAGCTTTTGAGGTTTCCGACAAAGTCACTACAAGGCTTTCCGACGGATTTTCCGCAATTGCGGAAGGCGAAGTTGAGTGCTGCATCATTGCAGGTATGGGTGGCGAAACCATTGCCGAAATACTGACAAAAGAAAAAGGTTGCAAATACTTTGTACTGCAGATGCAGACGGCACACAGAGAACTGAGGGAATATCTTTCCACCCACGGTTATGTAATCGAAAAAGAAGAGGTTTGCCGTGAGGGAAATAAGATGTATACCGCACTTTTAGCCACTCGCGGAGAGAGTGAAAAGCTTTCCGAAACAGAAATGGAAATAGGTCCTTATCTTATTAAGAATACTCCTCCCCTTTTCTACGATTATGTAAGATACAGACTGTATGAAATTAACAGCATTTTAAATAAAATCGGAGAAAACAAGACTGAGAAAAGAAGTCGGTATGAGGGCTTGAAAGCTCAGTACGAAAATCTTCTGAAAGGAGAAGAAAAATGATAAAACTTTGTGAAATTACAGATTATCTTGAAAAAGAATTTCCTCCCGAATACAAAGAAGATTTTGACAATATCGGTCTCCTTGTAGGAAGACGGGATAGAAATATTACAAAAGCAGTTTTGTGCCTTGATGCAAACAAAAACGTAGTGAAAGAAGCGATTAGCCTTGGTGCAGAGCTTATTATCACACACCATCCCGTGATATTCAATCCCGTGAAAAAAGTAACGGATGAAACAGATTTCGGAGAAATGCTTGTATCGGCATTGGAAAACGGTATTTCCATATACAGCGCACATACAAATCTTGATTCTGCACCCGGCGGAATTACCGATACTGTATGCAACAAATTAAACCTTACCCCTTTTGGAAATCTTGAGGGTGCGTTGGGAAGAATTTGCAACGCTCCTGTGGGAACTACTGCAAAGATACTTTGCGCAAAAATAAAGAAAGAGTTTAACATTGAAACTCTCTACTCCACATTTTCCGAGGACAGAGAAATAAAAACTGTTGCAGTATGTAACGGTGGCGGCGGTGGTGAACTTCCCGAAATTGCAATGAAATTAGGTGCGGATGTTTATATTTCCGGTGATTTGAAGCATCACGAATTAGGTATGATGAAAGCCAATGACAATATTGATTTTATAGAAATGCGCCACTTTGACAGCGAAAAAATCGTAACAGGAATTCTTGAAAACAAGCTCAACGAAAAATTCGGTGATAAATTAGAATTACACATAAGCCAGGCAGAGGTTTCTCCCCTGCTTGACACGGATAAGATTTCGTGATATTATAGTCACCTGAGTAATCTGAACGGTCGCGGCAATACGCAAGTATTGATGAGGAAAGTCCGAGCTTCGCAGGACAGGATGCCGGAGAAATCCCGGTGGAGGCGACTCTAAGGAAAGTGCAACAGAAATAAACCGCTGGTTTTACCAGTAAGGGTGGAAAGGCGGGGTAAGAGCCCACCGACATTGCGGTAACGCTTTGTGCCATGTAAACCCCATCCGAAGCAACGCCGACAGGATTGGTTTGTCCGACCTATAATCCGACGGGCGGCTGGAGCCGT
>SVJW01000014.1 GCA_015068735.1 Oscillospiraceae bacterium | reverse complement strand
GACTTTTTATTTTTGATCCGAGTTGGAGGTGATACAATGAAAATTTGCAAAGCAAATGCACTTCGTTTGTGGGAAGAATGTTTTGGCAATTCTCAATTTGCCGAGGACTTTCACGGAAATCTTATGTACCGAGACGGATATGGAAACGAAAATTTTTGTGTGAATCATTGGGGCGAAATAATTTATTGCGGATGGAATATTCATCACATACTTCCGCTTTCTTGTGGCGGTACGAATGAAAAGCACAACTTGATTTGCACAAACATTTACACAAACGATGAGGCGGAAGATAAGATTACTTATTGGATTGACGACTGTCTCTATCAAGTGCAAAAGATTTATGGAACGCGAGAACATCAAATAGTAAAGCTTAATTAAGGAGGCAAAGCAAATGGCAGAACCAATTTTAGATTTAGAGGACGGCGATTTCATCTTTTCTACATCAGACAATTTGGGATTCGATTCTGACGGGAATATGATGATGCGAATGTCGGATAATATGGCAATGGATATGGATTCAAGCGAAATCCATTTTGTTTCCTCCTGGGACGATGAAGATGACTGATGTAGCTTTTTTACAAAAATACGGTACTTATGTTACGCTCAAAAAAAGCTCTGACGATGTTTAATTTACAAATGCACCCCCCTTTATAAAAAGGTTCATACCCATAAAACATAGGGGGTGCAAAAAAGCCCTGTATGAACCTTTTATCAAAATTAGAGTTATTTCCCAAAAAAAGCAAGTGTAAACTAAGGTTTATGCTTGCTTTTTTCTTCGTCTTTTAAATTTCATTTTTTTCTAACAGAAATTCCTGCTCAAGAACAGAAAGAAAGGAATCTGCATACTTCTTGTTATAGGAGTTTTCATCCCAATAAGCATATATATTACGTTTGAAGTTCTTAACCTTTTTTATAACAACATTGTCGGAAAACTGTCCTTTCCATGAAATTTCGGGAAAGAAAGTTATGCCGAGCCCCGATTCAACGCATTTTCTTACATAGAACGGATCATCGCATTGAATTATAATTTGAGGGTTAAAACCGATTTCGTTGCAAATTTTCTGCATGGTGTTATACATACTGCTATCTTTGTTCATGCTTATGAATTGCTGCGAAGATAAATCTTCGTTTGTTATTTCATTTTTTGAAGATAAAGCATTATCTTTTCCTACAGCAAGAGCTATTCCTTCTGAGGTTATCAGTTTTCGGTTTAATGACAGATTTTCAAGTTCTTCTCCTGCGATAATAAGATCGTAAGATTGTCCTTCAACGGGTTTCCCGTTGGTTATTTCAATCAGAATATCCGGATTTTGTCTGCGGAATTTTTCTATGGCACTCATTGTAACGCGTCTGTTTGATGAGACGCATACTTTCACTATTTTATCATTTTTTGAAGAAATGCTTTCTTTTGCATTGTCAATCTCATGAAGAGCCGTACGAATCTTATCATAAAAGCATTTTCCGTCATTGCTGAGAGTAACTTTGTTAGCCGTTCTTATGAAAAGTTTAATATTTAACTCATCTTCTAACCTTTTAATGCATTGTGATATGTTTGATGCAGGTACATTAAACTTTTGTGCTGTTTTTGAAAAATTCTGAGTTTCTGCTGCATTGCAAAAATACCTGAGTTGTAATAATTCCATTTCTTTCACTTCTTTCAGTGTTTAATTATACTTAAAAAGAGAGTTATTGTCAAATTATCAACCATGGGTTGATAATATTTGTATGAATTGCTATTTACAGGACAAACTATTTTTGTTATAATTTGGGTAACAAATATAAGGGCGGTTGTACAATGAGCAAGTTCAATTTTGCAGAAAAAATTATAATGCTGAGAAAGTCTCTCGGTCTTAATCAAAGCGAATTCGGAAAACGATTAGGAGTGACGAATCGTGCCGTTTCTAAATGGGAAAATGAACTTTCAATGCCGAGCATAGAGTCAATTTATAAAATTTGTAAGCTTTACAATGTAAATTTAGATTATTTCTTTGACAGTAGTGAAAATGAAACAAAAATCGAAAGAAATACAATGTCCTCAATCCGTGAATTGTATAAATTGGGAAGAGGTCCTTCCAGTTCTCATACAATGGGTCCGGAGAAAGCATGCCTTCTGTTTAAAGAAAAATACAGACGGGCAGACCATTTCAAGGTTATCCTGTACGGTTCGCTGGCTCAGACAGGAAAAGGACACCGTACCGATTACGCTCTTGAGCAGGCTTTTTATCCAAAAAAAGCTGACATTCAGTTTGATTGCATTACAAAAGATTTACCTCATCCCAACACATTAAAAATGTTTGCATATGAAAAGGGTGAGGTTATTGGCGAATGCCGCGTATTCAGTATTGGTGGCGGACAGATAGTAATTGAGGGTGAAGAACTTAAAGAAAATGAAAACATATATCCGCTTCATAGCTTTACAGAGATAGCAAATTATTGCAGAAAGAACAATAAAGAATTATGGGAGTATGTTGATGAGTGTGAAGATAACGAAATAAATGATTTCGTTAAAGAAGTATGGGCGGCAATGAAATTTTCTATCAATAAGGGACTTTCTGATAGTGGTGAACTTCCGGGTATATTAAAAGTGCAGAAGAAAGCGAAGTACCTTTACAGGCAACATCATATTGATGAAAGTGAGCAAACGCGCGAAAACCGACTGGTTTGTTCCTATGCATTTGCAGTAAGCGAACAAAACGCCTGTGGCGAAAAAATCGTTACTGCACCCACTTGCGGAGCGAGTGGAGTATTGCCGGCTGTTTTGTACTATATTCAAGAAAAGAGAAACTTCCCGGATGAGGAAATCTATAAAGCACTTAAGACCGCTGCAATAATTGGCAATATAGTAAAAACAAATGCATCAATAAGCGGTGCAGAATGTGGCTGTCAGGCAGAAGTCGGCACCGCTTGTGCTATGGCTTCGGCAGCTTTGGCACAGCTTTATAATATGAGTCTTGAACAGATTGAGTACGCGGCAGAAATTGCAATTGAGCATCATCTTGGACTGACTTGTGACCCGATATACGGACTTGTACAAATTCCTTGTATAGAACGAAATGCTGTAGCAGCTATGCGTGCAATCAACGCTGTAAATCTGGCTAATTTCTTGACCGACTCCAGAAAAATATCGTTTGACCTTGTTGTGCAGACTATGTATGAAACAGGAAAGGATCTCTCACATCACTACCGTGAAACGAGCGAAGGCGGTCTTGCAAAATTGTATAAATAAAAAGAAAGTTTCCGACCATGGTCGGAAACTTTCTTTTTATTCTTCTTTTGGTATTCTAATATTTATTCCGTTTATAGCAACACTGTCATCGGCAGGTATTAAAAGATACTTTCGTCCGTCTATTATGCGCGTTTCAACCGCATAGGTATATTCAGGGTCGACAGTAATTTTAACCTGTGGAGTAACCACTTCAAATTTTTTGCTTTCAATAATATTCGTCGGAATGAGAACGGCATCTTTTCCAAATTCTTCATCACACTTATCACAGAATGCCTGTATTTTTTCCTCAGGAACACCGCTGTATTTAAGCATGTTTCCCACATCGTTTGCCGTGAAATCAATAGGCGCAGGATCTTTGCTTTCTTTGTGCTGCTCGATACGTTCGCGAATTTGTTCATGGATAGACTGAACTACATCAAAACTACATTCGTTTTCCAATGAGTTTGTAAGTGCGTTGGTGAAATTTTCTTTTTGTTCAGGAACAGGCATAGGCGGTTCAGCTTTGAAAAGGGCATCAAATAATTTTTCCTGTACAACCGATGTGTTTTTAAGATAAAACAAAGCATTATATATGTTTGTGCTTCTGTCATCGAAGGCAGGGAACATAAAACCTGTTTCGGGATTGGAAATTATCTGTGGAGTTATAAAAGTGTGAAACTCCTTTTCTTCGGGAATATATCCGAGCTCTGATTTGCTGTCTTTTACAGGACAAATTGCGCAAACAATATATGTAAAAACATCCGTTGAGTCAAGACCGTCACTATTTCCGTCTTTTGTTTTAAAAGGAACGTCATACGCATCAACAGCAAGAAGTATCACATAATTTCCTTCTATAGCTACATTGTCAATGATTTTGCGGAAAATGTTTTCTCTGCTTTCTTCATCGTTTGCCTGACAGTCGCGGATTTTCATAAGAAGTTTATGCTCTTCGCCGTCAGTCACCTGTGCTGTTGTAAAAGTAACATCGGTAAGATTTTTTCCAAGTCCGCCTGACAAAACTTTTCTTATTATTGTTAAAAATTTATCCCTTTCACCTTGTGGCATCAATGCTAACGAACTTTCAATATGAGATATAATTTCTTTCTGCTGATTTACAAAACAACCGTAAATTTTTCCGACGCAACACCTTTCTCCAATAAGATGACGTCTTATTTCGTTAATTTCTTTTTGAATCATATAAATTACCCCTTGTGTAGAACTGGTGTTATTTTATCATTTTTTTCTGTTATTTGCAAGGACAAATGTATTTAATCTCGTTAATTTAATCAAAACAGTTGACCTGTTAAAATATTTGAGATATAATACTTATAAGCTTACAAAAGATAAATGAAAGGTGATGAATTGAATGAAAAAAGCTATTATTGCGATGTTTTGTTTGATTTCATTATTATGCATATCTACAACGGTGTTTGCGGAGAAAACAACTCTTTATGCATTAGATGGAAGAACACTTTTGGTTGATGAAAATCAGATTGCTGTTTACACTGCCGAGGGAATGGGTTGGTTCTTGGAAAAGCCCGTTACTATGTATTCTGCTGATGGCAGAACTATTGTCGTGCCGGCAGACAGGGTAGAGGCTCAGAAAGCAGTCGGCTGGTTTGTGAAAGAGGAACAACCTGCACCTGCTCCTCCTACAGAAGCACCTCAGACGCCTGAAAACAGTCAGCCTACCACAACCGGGGATGCTGTCATAAAATACACGGACGGTACAATTATAAGGGTGCCGGAAGCTCATGTGCCTATGTATAAAACACTTGGTTGGGAAAAGGTTAATCCTCAGTTCAATCAGTTTGGCAATGTTATCATATACAATTCTGAAGGAGATTCAAGAGAAATACTTTTTGACGAGGTAGAGAAATATATAAAAGAGGGCTGGCTTTTTGCCGCTCCCGGCACAGAAGTAGAAACACCGGAAACTCCATCTATGCCAAGTGGTGAAAACATAACAATTTATCATTACGACGGAAGTAAAAAAGAGATAAATTCAAACGAGTACGAAACATATAAAGCAAAATCATGGGGACTTACTTATGATGAGGCTGTTTACATATATGCAGTTTTAGGTGATGGCGGAGAAAATATTGGTGCTAATTCTTTGCTTGAAAGTAAAAAATATGAACTTGCATACAGAAAAATAGAAGATGCGCTTACTAAGATTGAGGCAGGCAATTCACAATATGTTCAGATGCTCTATTCATTGCGTTCCAATGTTCTTAAAACATGGGAATCCGCAGCAAATTCTCCATTAGGATTTATAAACTATTGGTTCAGCGACAGAAACGGAAAGAAAGTTATAACTTTTGAATACAGAAATTTAAGTGATAAGAACATCACTTATATAGGACTTGACTTTGACATTTGTGATGGTGAAGGTGAAGTTATAGAAACTAATGCAGGTTATTATTACGTTAATAATTTACAGTTACTTCCTTGTAGTAAGGCGAGAGTTACCTGGGCTATCAAGTCCGGCGATTTAGCGAAGAACATCAAGAATCTGAAAGTAAAAGAAGTACGTTTTGCAGACGGAACTTCTTGGAAAGCGGCTGAATAATTTAACAACATAAAGGGGATTGTAAAAACAATCCCCTGTGTTTTTGAGGTGTACTATGAGTATTGAAGAATTACGCGAGTTAATTAATTATCACAGCAATCTGTATTATACATTGGACGAGCCTGAAATCAGCGATTTTGAATATGACAGATTGATGTCTGAACTTAAAAAAATGGAAGCAGCAAACCCTGAATTGATTACCCCGGATTCTCCCACACAGAGAATAGGCGGAAAAATTCTTTCAGGGTTTGAGGAAGTTGTCCACACAGTACAGATGCAAAGTCTGAACGATGTGTTTGACCGAGAAAGTGTTCTTGATTTTGGTGAAAAGACTGAGATTGCGCTTGGTGAAAAGGTTGAGTATATCACAGAATTAAAGATTGATGGACTCAGCGTATCGCTCGAATACCGTGACGGATACTTTTTCCGCGGTTCAACTCGCGGAGACGGAAATATTGGTGAAGATGTTACGGAAAATCTCAAAACAATAAGAAATATACCTTTGAAGTTAAATAAGCCGATTCCATACCTTGAAGTAAGAGGTGAGGTTTATATGCCTCACTCAAGTTTTGATGCGCTGAATAAAAGACAAGAAGATTTGGGCCAAAAACCCTTTAAAAATCCGAGAAATGCAGCAGCAGGCTCTTTAAGACAACTTGACAGTTCTGTAGTTGCTCAAAGAAAACTTGACATTTTTGTTTTTAATATTCAGCAGATAGAAGGAAAAGAAATTACTACTCATAAAGAAGGGTTGGAATATTTATCTCAGCTTGGGTTTAAAACCATCCCCGAAACCCCTGTCTGCAAAACTATCGAGGAAGCTTTTGCTGAAATTGAACGTATCGGAGAGATGCGTGAAAGCCTTGATTTTGATATTGACGGTGCTGTTGTAAAGGTAAATTCCCTTTCTCAGAGGGAAATTCTTGGCTCTACCGCTAAATGTCCTAAGTGGGCAGTAGCATATAAATATCCACCTGAAATCAAGGAGACGATATTACGAGATATTTTGATTCAGGTTGGCAGAACCGGTGTTTTAACTCCAAATGCAGTTCTTGACAGCGTAAGACTTGCCGGTACAACTGTATCACGAGCTACTCTTCATAATATTGACTATATAAAAGAAAAGGATATTCGTATCGGTGATACTGTTCTTGTGCAAAAAGCTGGGGATATAATTCCTGAGGTCGTAAGTGTTGTCAAAGAGAAAAGAACAGGAAATGAATCAGTTTTTGAAATGCCGACAGTTTGTCCTGTTTGCGGCGCAAAGGTTTATCGTGAAGAGGGAGAAGCTGCCACAAGATGTACCGGTGCGGACTGTCCTGCGCAGATTGCAAGAAATATTATTCATTTTGCATCCCGTGACGCTATGGACATAGAGGGAATGGGTCCCGCAGTTGTTGAAAAATTTCTTGAAAACAATATTATATCTTCGGTGGCAGATATTTACAAAATTAAAGTAGAAGATATTGAAATTCTTGATAAAATGGGCAAAAAAAGTGCAGAAAACCTTGTTTTAGCTATTGAAAAGTCAAAAAGCAATGAACTTTCCAAACTGATTTTCGCTCTTGGAATTCGTCATGTGGGAGCAAGAAATGCTTCTGTACTGGCGTTCCGATTTGGAACTCTTGATGCGTTGATTCAGGCGACTGAAGAAGAATTAGCTCAAACAGATGAAATTGGTGAAGTCATTGCTAAAAGCATAGTGAATTTCTTTAAACAAGAACAAAACATTTCTGTTATTGAAGAATTAAGAGCTTTTGGTTTGAATTTCAAGTGTAATGAGAAACAAGGAGAAGGTGTATTTTCCGGAAAAACTTTTGTCCTTACCGGAACTCTTCCTACTATGAACAGAAACGAAGCTTCAAAACTTATTACCGATAACGGAGGCAAAGTTTCTTCTTCTGTAAGTAAGAAAACAGACTACGTTTTAGCAGGAGAAGAAGCAGGAAGTAAGCTTGATAAGGCGAATGCTTTGGGAGTTACTGTGATTTCAGAAGATGAATTTAAAAACATGATTTCTTGAAAGTTTTTATACTTAATATGTTTTTTTGTGAAAATTATTAAAAATTACTTGCCTTTATACCACATATATTGTATAATATAATCACAGAGACACCAAATAAACTTTAGGAGGGCTTAGTTATGATTAATGTTATTATTGGCGAAAAGGGTACAGGTAAAACTGCAAGACTTATTGACGCGGTACATAATGCTGAAAAAGTTGCAACAGGTAGTGTGGTTTTCATAAACAAGGGTAAGAGACATGTACTCGATCTTTCTCATAAAGTTAGACTTGTTGATACTGAAGAGTATGGTATTAATTCTTATGATGCTTTTTACGGATTCGTATGCGGTATCCTTTCTCAAAATTACGATATAGCTCATGTTTTTGTTGACAGCATTACAAAAATCGTTAATGATGATATGGCAGCACTCGAGGCATTCCTTGATAAAATAAATGTAGTAGCTGAACAGAATAATGCAGAAATTCAGATTATTCTCAGCATGAATCCTGCAGATGCTTCCGACGCAATCAAGAAATATGTAAAATAAGTCTTCTAAACCCCTCTTTTCCGGAATAGACTATCGGAGAAGAGGGGTTTTTTATGTGTAAATTTTGCATAGTAATACTTTTGCTTTTTAATCTAATTACATATCGGGTTTTTGCTATAAGTGCTCAAAGCGCAGTTTTGATAGATGCAGGAAGCGGACGCATTTTGTATGAGTACAACGCTCGTCAAAAACTTCCTATGGCGAGCACTACAAAAATAATGACAGGTTTAATTGCTTGTGAAAGCAACAAATTTGGAGAAATTGTTAAAATAAGCCCTTTTGCATCAGGGACGGAAGGATCTTCTTTGTGGCTGAAACCGGGGGAAGAACTTACACTTGAAGAACTTACTTATGGACTTATGCTTAAAAGCGGTAATGATTCTGCAGTTGCGATAGCAGAACATCTATGCGGAAATGTAAATGCTTTTTCGCTATTTATGACACAGCGCGCAAAAAAAATCGGTGCAACAGACACTTCTTTCAAAAACCCACACGGTCTTGACGCTGAAGGACATTATACCACGGCATATGATTTAGCTATTATAACCATGGAAGCAATGAAGAATGATAACTTTAGAAAAATTGTATCAACAAAGAATTATTCTATTGAAAATACAGGAACTACAACCGGAAGAACGCTTAAAAATCATAACAAACTACTTTGGTCCTATGATGGTTGTAACGGTGTAAAGACAGGCTTCACAAAAAAGTGCGGAAGATGTCTTGTTTCGAGTGCAGAGAGGGAAGGTCAAGAGCTGATTTGTGTTACTTTGAACGCTCCTGATGATTGGAACGATCACGCCTATCTTCTTGATTATGGCTTTGAAAACTATGATACAAAAACCATAGCCCAAAAAGGTGACAAGGCATTAAACTTTACATATGATAAAAAGTATAAAAAGTGTGTAGATTTAGTATACGAAGAAGACTTTAAAATTGCGATAAATAATAGCGAGTCAATTACTACTGTAGTTAAAATTGATAAAATTTCAGCACCGGCAAAAAAGGGCAGTGTTGCAGGAAAGTTAGAAGTTTATTGCAATGGGGAAAAAGTAAAAGAAATCAGGCTTTTGACAGGACATAAAATACGTAAAGTATCTATTCTTGAAAAAATAAAAGTAAACTTTTTGAATTGGTTTAAATAAGCGTTAAGAAAAATCTTAACGCTTATTTTGTTTTGTCCTGGTAATAAGTGCTGCAACAACAGCAAAAACAATTGCCGCGGTAATACCGCCGGCAGTAGCAGTCAAACCCCCGGTAAAAATTCCGATAAAACCATCTTTTGAAATTGCGGTTTTTACGCCTTTAAACAATGTATAACCAAACCCTGTCAAAGGAACTGTTGCGCCTGCACCGGCAAACTTCACAAGTTTATCATAAACGCCTATCAATGAAAGAAAGACGCCTGTACAAACATACCCTGTCAACAATCTTGCCGGCGTTATAGCTGTTTTGTCAATTATAATTTGTCCTATAGCACATAAAATACCACCGAAAATAAATGAATAAATAAAATTCACGATATCGCCTCCGTATGTTTAGTATCGTGAATTTAAAAAACGTTATTCTGAAATATCCTAATTCTTAAAAATATTTTATTTTATTATGTTATTTATATTTACAAATAACAGAGAAATGTGGTAGAATATTATAAATACATATGAAAGGCTGTTGATTTTAATGTCTAAAAAATATAAAAGAGTTCTCATTAAACTTAGTGGTGAGGCTTTAGCTGGCGAAAAAGGTTTTGGGCTTGATGAAAAGATTCTCGATGATATAGCATCTACAATTAAAAAATGCACTAAAATGGGTGTACAGATTGCAGTTGTTGTAGGTGGCGGTAACTTCTGGAGAGGAAGGACGGGAGAAAATATGGAGCGTACCCGTGCTGACCATATGGGCATGCTTGCTACTGTTATCAATTCTCTTGCGCTTTGTGATGCGTTTGAACGCCATGGAATAGAAACCCGTGTTCAGACTGCCATTGAAATGCGCCAGATAGCAGAAACTTATATCAGAGGAAGAGCAGTTCGTCATCTCGAAAAAGGAAGGGTAGTTATCTTCGGTTGCGGTACAGGTAATCCCTTCTTCTCGACCGACACAACAGCTGCACTTCGTGCTGCTGAAATTGATGCAGATGCAATATTACTTGCTAAAAAGGTTGACGGAGTATATGATAGCGATCCTGCAGTAAATCCCAACGCAGCTAAGTATGATTCCATCTCATATATCGATGTACTTAACAAAGGATTAGGTGTTATGGATACAACAGCAACTTCTCTTTGTATGGATAACAAAATGCCTATCCGTGTATTTGGTCTTTCAGATCCTGAAAATATCAAGCGCGTTTTGGAGGGTGAAGAATTAGGTACACTTGTTTATGCTTAATTAAAAATTTAAATAGATTTTGGAGGAATTTATTATGAAAAACGATTATCCTGAAATTATGTCTAAAATTGAAAAGGCAATTAACTACTATGTTGAAGATCTGGGAACTATACGTGCAGGCAGAGCAAGCACGACTGTTCTTAACAAAATCAGTGTTGATTACTATGGCACAATGACACCTATTCCTCAGGTAGCTGCTGTTGCTACTCCTGATGCAAGAACAATCACAATACAGCCTTGGGATGCAACCCTTATTAAAGAAATTGAAAAGGCAATTTTGGCGTCAGAACTCGGAATCAATCCCCAGAATGACGGAAAAATGATTCGTCTTTCGTTCCCTCAGCTTACTGAAGATCGTCGTAAAGAACTCACTAAAACCGTCGCAAAGAAGAGTGAAGATTGTAAGGTTGTAGTTCGCGGTATCAGAAGAGATGAGATTGAAAAGTATAAAGCTATGAAAAAGAAGAGCGAAATTACAGAAGACGACTTAAAGGGCATTGAAAAAGATATCCAGGATATTATTGATGCACAAATTAAGGAAATTGAAAAAATTGCTGATAAGAAGAATAAGGAAATTATGGAAATATGATTATGCTTAAATTAAAGAATTTGTTTAAGAAATCTGAGCATAATGTGGACTTTGACAATTTACCGCAGCACATCGGTATAATTATGGACGGAAACGGCCGCTGGGCAAAAAAACGCGGCCTTCCGAGAACCGGTGGACATGCTGTTGGCGCGAAAACTTTTGAAAAAATCGTTGAGGATGCAGGAAATATCGGTATTAAAATAGTAACGGTATATGCGTTTTCCACCGAAAATTGGAACAGGCCGAAAGAAGAAGTGGATACACTTATGTCGCTTCTTGAAGATTATCTTGATAACGGTTTGGAAAGATTGGCAGGAAGAGATGTTAAAATCCATTTTATAGGTGACAGGAGTGCCTTCTCCGACGAATTTCAAAAGAAAATTTGTCACATGGAAAAGGCCACTGAAACTAACAGTGGTCTTTTGCTTAATGTAGCTTTAAATTATGGCGGAAGAGCGGAAATATTAAACGCAGTTAAAGAAATTTGTCATAAAGTTCAAAACGGCGAATTTTCCTGTAGTGATATTGATGAAAAGACAATCTCTGATCATTTATATACTGCAGGGCAACCTGACCCTGATTTAATTATAAGACCAAGTGGGGAGTATAGATTAAGCAATTTCCTTATGTGGCAAAGTGCATATAGCGAATTATGGTTTTCAAATCTGCTTTGGCCGGATTTCTCGAAAGAAAATTTATTGGAAGCTATAAGCGATTATCAGAAAAGGAACAGAAGATTCGGTGGAGTTTAATTCGCCGATGAAAGGAAGAAACTCAATGAAACAAAGATTAATAAGTGCATTTTTTGGTATAATAGTACTTGTACTTGTACTTTTAGGAAATCAGATTGTATTCGACATTGTTGTTACACTTATTGCTGCTGTGGCAATCTACGAAGTTATAGGTGCTGTTGGATTAAAAAAATTCAAACTCCTGACCTTAACTGCGATGCTTATGCCTGTAGCAGTAATGTTAAGTTCACATTATATTGAAAAGCATATGACAGCGATTATATTTGCGTTTTTAGCTTTATTTATGCTTATGATGCTGTTTAACCATAAAGAATATACTTTTGTGAATATTGCTACAGTTTTTACTGCTGCAACCATGATTTCACTTCCGTTTGTGTATGTTTCGATGACAAGAAGATTAGGAAATGAAAATCTTGATGTATTGGTGATACTGATTGGCTGCTGGATTACTGACAGTTGTGCGTATTTCACAGGGTATTTCTTTGGAAAGCATAAACTCGCTCCCAAGATAAGTCCTAAAAAGACTATCGAAGGTTCAATCGGCGGAGTTGTAGGTGTTATACTTATACTTGTAGCATACTCATATGTCGCAGGGAATATAATGAATGTAGAAGTTAATATAATGCCTGCAGTAGTTGTTGGCTTGGTTGCAGGAATTATTTCTCAATTCGGAGACTTGTGTGCCTCGATAATAAAGAGAGAACATAACATCAAAGATTTCGGTAATATTATGCCGGGACATGGTGGCGTTATGGACCGTTTTGACAGCTTGATTCTTGTTGCGCCTGCTGTTTATTATATTCTTAAGTTTTTCCCCATATTTGTAAAATAAGGTTGGTAAACAAATGAAAAAAATAGCTATATTGGGTTCAACAGGATCAATAGGAACACAAACGCTTGATGTTGTTGATATTACAAAAGAATATGAAGTTTGTGCTCTCAGTGCCCACTCTAATGTCATGCTTATGGAAAATCAAATAAGGAAATACAATCCGCGTGTAGTGAGTATGACAGATGAAAAAGCCGCCGCAGACCTTAAAGTCCGTGTAGCGGATACTTCAGTTAAAGTGCTGAGTGGCATTGATGGAGTGTGTGAATGTGCTTCATTGGAAGAAGTTGAAACGGTAGTTACGGCAATTGTTGGTATAGCAGGTCTGAAACCGACGATGAGTGCTATCAATTCAGGAAAAAGAATTGCGTTGGCAAATAAAGAAACATTAGTTACCGCAGGAAGCATTGTAATGAGTGAAGCAAGTAAACGTAATGTTGAAATCATTCCTGTAGATAGCGAGCATAGTGCAATTTTTCAATCAATTTCCAATCAAAGAGAGTTCCTTAATAAAATAATTATAACTGCATCCGGCGGACCTTTCTTCGGAAAAAGTGCCGATGAGCTCTCTGATGTAACTCCGGAAATGGCACTTAAACACCCAAATTGGAATATGGGTGCAAAGATTACAATTGACAGTGCTACATTAGTTAATAAAGGACTTGAAATAATAGAGGCAATGCATCTTTTTGGAATTTCGGTAGATAAGATACAGCCGGTAGTTCACAGAGAAAGCATTATTCATTCTATGGTTGAGTTTTGTGATGGCAGTGTTATTGCTCAAATGGGTGTTCCTGACATGAAACTACCAATAAGTTATGCTCTTTCATATCCCGAAAGAACTGTACCGGTATCAAAGCCGCTTGACCTTGTTTCAGTATCAAAACTTACTTTTTATGATATTGATAATGAGGCGTTTCCATCTGTTGGACTGGCAAAGAAAGCTGCAGTAGCAGGAGGAGTTATGTGTGCGGTTTACAATGGTGCAAATGAAGCTGCCGTAGAACTGTTCCTTAACCAAAGATGTAAGTTTAATGAAATTACCACACTTATTCAAAAAGCAATGGAAAAATGTCCGAAGGTTATTAATCCTACTCTTAATGATATATTTATGGCTGACTCTTATGCCAGAGAAATTGTAAAGGAATGTTGTTAATTGGCTATACTTATTACTTTGATCGGCTTTGGAATAATGATATTTATTCATGAACTTGGTCATTTTATTGCAGCGAAACGTTTTGGAGTTTTGGTTCATGAATTTTCAATTGGTATGGGGCCGAAAATATTTTCCTTTGGAAATGGAGAAACAAAATATTCTTTAAGGCTTTTACCGATTGGCGGATTTGTAAAACTTGAAGGTGAAAATGAGTTGGAAGAAAGTGATAATCCGAGATCGTTTTCAAACCTTGCACCTTTAAAACGAATAGTTGTTCTTTTTTCCGGAGCTTTAATGAATATTATACTGGGTTTTATCATTTTTACAATTGTAAACATAAGCGTTGGAATAACTCCTTCGGTTGTCAAAGATATTCCGGAAGCATATAGTGTAAAACAGTCTAATTTCCAAGTTGGAGATGAAATATTAAAGCTCAATGACTCTAATATAAATACTTATAATGACGTTTCTCTTTTTATGTCAAGATATGGTAAGGATACTTTGGATGTAACAATCAGGAGAAACGGAAAAATAATCAAACTTGATGACGCAAATCTTATAAAAACAGAAAACGGAAATATGCTTGGCGTAGGATTCAGAACTGAAAAAGCATCATTTATAAGGTGTATGGAATTTGCATTCTACGATACGACATATGTTTCAAAGGCAGTTTTTTATGCAATCTCAGATTTATTTACCGGCAGACAAAGTGTCAATAGTCTTTCAGGACCTGTGGAAATAGTTTCTGCAGTTGATCAGGTTGCTTCTGTAGACAGCAGATATACTTTATTAAACATACTGATGCTTTTTGGTATGATAACGGTAAATCTTGGAATATTTAATCTTTTGCCGTTCCCGGCACTTGATGGTGGTAGTATAATTTTTGCGTTGTATGAGCTTATAACACGTAAAAAAGTAAAAAATGAAGTGGTTGGATATGCCAGCATGATAGGTTTTGTACTTTTGATGCTTCTTGCTGTTTGGGTTACAGCAGGAGATATAATGGCATTGTTTAAATAAGAGAGGATGGTACAAATGAGCAGATCACTTGCAAGAGAAGATGCTTTTAAACTGATTTTTGAAATGGAAATTACTAATGTTACCGCGGACGAAGCTATTAATTATTTGTTTGATACAGTAAATAACTCTAATGAAATGTGGGCTCAGGAATTTGTTTCTGCCTCAAATAAAAAGTATATAGAAAATGTGGTGCATGGAGTTGATGAGAAGGCTAATGAACTTAGCGCAATTATTGAGCCTACTTTAAAGGATTGGACTATTAAAAGAATTTCAAAAGTCAGTCTTACTATTTTGAAATTAGCAGCGTATGAAATATATTTTATTGATGATATTCCGGCGAAAGTTTCCGCCAGTGAGGCTGTAATGCTTGCAAAAAAATATGCAGGAAAAGAAGATTCCTCCTTTGTAAATGGAGTAATAGGTACCATTATAGAAAATTTTGAGTCTGCTAAGGAGAACTAAAGTTTATGGGTGATGGAAGAAGAGTTGCTACTGTAACTCAAATAAATAATTATATAAAAGCACTCTTCGATAAAGTTCCTGTTTTGCAGAATGTTTGGATAAAAGGGGAAATCAGCAATTTTAAACTGCATTCCTCAGGACATATTTATCTTACGCTTAAGGATGAGAATTCCGTAATTAAAGCAGTTATGTTCAAATATGCTGCTATGTATCTTAATTTTAAGCCTAAAGACGGAACAAAAGTTCTTGCAAGAGGAAAAATCAATGTTTATGAAGCCGGTGGGCAGTATCAGCTATACATAGAAGAAATGGAAGAGGAAGGGAAAGGAGATCTTTACGCAAAATTTGAAGCACTGAAGAAACAACTTTCCGATGAAGGTCTTTTTGATGAAGGCAAAAAGAAACCGTTGCCTAAATTTCCTGAAACTATAGGAATTGTTACCAGTCCGACGGGAGCTGCAATACGTGACATGATAAATGTCTTGAAAAGACGTTGCCCCATGGTTAAGGTTATAATATATCCCTGCCTTGTACAGGGTGACAATGCAGCCGAAAGCATTGTTGCGGGAATTGAGTACTTCAACTCTAAGAAGAAAGTTGACGTTATCATTGCAGGCCGTGGTGGTGGATCGATTGAGGATTTATGGGCTTTTAACGAAGAGGTTACAGCCCGTGCAGTTGCAGCATCTGAAATTCCCGTAATATCTGCCGTCGGTCATGAAGTTGATTTTACAATTTGTGACTTTGTTGCTGATATGCGTGCTCCTACGCCATCTGCTGCAGCGGAAATTGCAGTTCCGGACATTGTTGAACTTAGGCACAGCATTAGTCTTATGCGTAGCAATATGGCAGTTCTCTTGAAAAATAAAGTTGATGCACATATTAAACATTTGGACCTGCTGTCTAAAAGAAGTGGAATTACTCAGTTTGAAAAGAGTATTTTTGATCGAAATCAAAAAGTTGACAGTCTCTTTGATCGTTGTATTAACGCATTTAAAAATAATAATGAGCTTGCAAAGAATCAATTTGCAGCCCTGTGTGGAAAGTTATCGGCACTTAATCCGTTGGCTGTATTTGAAAGAGGATATTGTAGTGCATCTAAAGACGGTAAAACCCTTAACAGCGTTTCCCAATTGAATACTGGTGATGTGATTCAACTGAAAATGACAGATGGTGAAGTGGATTGCAGTGTTACCGATAGGAGGAGTTTAAATGAAATTTGAAGAAGCTATGACACAACTTGAAGAAACAGTTAAAAAACTTGAAAGCGGTGAAGTAACGCTTGAAGAGTCAATGGAACTTTTTGAAAAAGGAGTTAAACTCTCAAGAACTTGCCAGAAATTATTGGGCGATGCTCAGCTAAAAGTAACTCAACTGTTAGCAGAAAGTGATAAAGAAGTAGATTTTGATACGGAGAATTTATAAATGGAATTTCAAATTGCCTTTAATGATTATCTTAATACTATAAACGCATATCTGCATCGTATGTTTGATGATAAAACAGGCAGCACATATGATGCAATGAAATATAGCCTTTATGCAGGCGGAAAGAGAATAAGACCGATGATAACCATGGCCTGCTGTGATGCACTTGGCGGAGATAAGGAAGTTGCATTGTGTTTTGGATCAGCTCTTGAAATGATCCATACTTATTCACTTATTCATGATGATCTTCCGTGTATGGATAATGACGAGCTTAGACGCGGTAAGCCTACAAATCATATTGTGTTTGGTGAACATATGGCTGTTCTTGCCGGGGATGCTTTGTTGAATTATGCCTGTGAAAGCATAGTAGGAGCAGATTTGAAAATCAGTCCTGAAGCAAAAATTAAAGCACTTGAAATTCTTTACTCTGCATCCGGTGCAGAAGGAATGATTGGCGGACAAGTTATGGATATTCGTGCTGAAGAGGAATCCATAAGTGCAGATGAGCTTGTAATTTTACACAATAAAAAAACCGGTGCACTCATAAATGCAGCAGCTTCATTGGGTGCTGTAGCATCCGGAAAGGATAAAGATTTGTTTTATAATTACTCTTCTTCGCTTGGACTGGCTTTTCAAATAAGAGATGATATTCTTGATGTTGAAAGCGATACGGAAACTTTCGGTAAACCTGTAAAAAGTGATGAAAAAAATAATAAAACAACATATGTATCGCTTTATGGTATTGACGGGGCAAAGGAAATGTTGCGTATAGAAACCGAGAAAGCAATTTCTTCTCTCGAATTTCTTGGTGATTGCGGAAAGTTTTTGACCGATCTTGCATATTACTTGTTAGAGAGAAAGAACTGACAAAGACGACTTAAGGAGAAAACTATGTTCAATAAACTCGCATTTATAGAAGAACGTTATGAAGAACTCTCTCAGAAAATCAGCGATCCTGAAGTGATTGCGGATCAGAACAGATGGAGAAAATTATGCAAAGAAAGTTCAGACATATTACCGATTGTTGAAAAGTACAGAGAGTATAAAAATGCTTCCAATACAATTGATGAAGCAAAGGAAATGTTGGAAGTAAATACAGATAAAGAATTTGAACAAATGCTTCTTTTGGAAATCGAGGAAAATAAGGAAAAAATCCTTTTGATTGAGGATGAACTTAAAATACTTCTTTTGCCCAAAGACCCAAACGATGAGAAGAACGTTATCGTTGAAATCCGAGGCGGAACAGGTGGTGAAGAAGCAGCACTCTTTGCAGGTTCTCTTTTCAGAATGTACAGTATGTACGCTGAGAACAGAAATTGGAAGATTGATATTATGAACTCCAACCCTACAGAATTAGGGGGGTACAAGGAAATCACCTTTACAGTTGAAGGAACAGGTGCGTACAGTCGTTTGAAGTATGAAAGTGGCGTCCACAGAGTGCAGCGAGTTCCGGAAACTGAGTCAGGTGGAAGAATTCATACAAGTGCTGCAACAGTGGCGGTTTTGCCTGAGGTAGAAGAGGTTGATTTAGAAATAAATCCGAATGATTTGAGAATTGACGTTTTCCGTGCCGGCGGTCCTGGTGGACAGTGTGTTAACACTACTGATTCTGCTGTGCGCATAACGCATATACCTACAGGCTTAGTTGTGTCTTGTCAAGACGAGAAAAGTCAACATAAAAACAAGGATAAAGCTTTAAAAGTACTTCGTAGCCGTTTGTATGAGCATATGGAAGCAGAACGCAACGAGGCAATCAGTAAAGAAAGAAAGAGTCAGGTGGGAAGTGGTGATCGTAGCGAAAGAATAAGAACATATAACTTTCCGCAGGGACGAGTAAGTGATCATAGAATTAATTTGACATTGTATAAAATTGATTCTATTATGGATGGCTCACTTGATGAAATAATTGATGCGTTAATAACTCACTTTCAGAGCGAAAAATTGAAAAACAATGAGGAATAGGTGTAAACTATGGAAAAATCTCAATCAAAAGTTAAATTACTGAAAATAATAAATGAATTTCACCTTGAAACTGTTTTTGTTCCTGAAAACATTGAAGAAATAACAGTGCATTCTTCAGATGTTCACAGACCCGGAATACAGCTTAGTGAAGAATATTACGATTATTTCGATCGTGACAGAATTCAGATTCTCGGAAAAGTTGAGCACTTCTATATGATTAAAAAAAGCTCCGAGGAACAAAGAGAATCATATGAAAAACTTATGTCAACCGGTATTCCGGCAGCTATTGTTACCAGAGGACTTGATATTCCCGAAGAGCTTATTTCTGCGGCAAAAAAATACAATGTTCCTCTGTTGAGAACTGAAGACAGTACATCTTCGTTTATGGCTGCACTCATAGCATCTTTGAATCTTTCCCTTGCTCCGTGTGTTACACGGCACGGCGTTTTGGTTGAAGTTTACGGTGAAGGTGTGCTTTTGCTTGGCGAAAGTGGTGTCGGTAAAAGTGAAACTGCAGTGGAACTTATAAAGCGCGGACACAGACTTGTTGCAGACGATGCTGTTGAAATAAGACGAGTATCCGCAAAAACCCTGGTTGGCAGTTCCCCTGAAATCATACGCCATTTTATAGAACTTCGCGGAATAGGAATAATTGATGTAAAGAATATTTTTGGTATGGGCGCAGTAAAAAATACTGAGAATATAAATCTTGTTATAAATATGGAAATTTGGCAACAAGGAAAGAATTATGAGAGATTGGGGCTTGATAAAGAATTTACCGATATTTTAGGTATTAAAGTACCATCTCTGACTATTCCTGTAAGGCCGGGAAGAAACCTTGCTGTTATTATTGAAATTGCGGCAATGAATCATCGCCAGCAAAATATGGGATACAATGCAGCTGAAGAACTTAACGAAAGACTTACAAGACAAATGCAGGGATTAGAATTAACAGGAAACGATTTGTTTTAAGTGAAAGGAAATTATTCATGCTTAATGAACTGAAAACTGTTATAAATGAAACTAAAATAGAAACCAATGTTCCTATGTCAGAACTAACAACTTTTAAGACGGGCGGAAATGCGGATATGGTTATTTATCCCACAACTTCTGCTGAACTTAAAAGCGTTGTAGAATTTTTATTTGACTGTAAAAAGCAATATTACATTTTAGGAAACGGCAGTAATTTGTTGGTTAGTGATGACGGAATAAAAAAGCCTATAATTTGTCTGGGAAAAAATTTTGCTTCAATTGATGTGTTTGACAACTGCATAACGGCAAAAAGTGGTGCTTTTCTATCTGCGATCGCAAGAAAAGCGTATGAAGAATCCCTGACAGGATTTGAATTTGCGGCAGGAATACCCGGAACTCTCGGTGGCGCTCTTATGATGAATGCAGGTGCTTACGGCGGAGAGATGAAAGATGTTGTAGAAGCTGTAAGTTTTATGGATTCAACGGGACAAGAGTATGTTGTAAGCGGTGAAGAAATGGAGTTTTCCTATAGAAAAAGTGCTCTTTCAGATACAGACTGTATAATTACAGGTGCAACCATAAAGCTCAGTCATGGAGATAAAAATGTAATAAATGAAAAAATGGCTGATCTTGCTGCAAGAAGAAGAGATAAACAGCCTCTTGAATTTCCAAGTGCCGGAAGTACCTTTAAAAGACCTGTAGGTTATTTTGCAGGTGCACTTATTGAAGATTGCAATCTTAAAGGTGTTTCTGTAGGTGGTGCACAAGTAAGTGAAAAACATGCCGGTTTTATTATAAATAAAGACAATGCAACCACAAATGATATATTAAACCTTATTGATCTTGTAAGAAATACTGTTTATGAAAAGCATGGAGTTTTTCTTGAAACGGAAGTAAAGTATTGGGACTGATAAGGTTTCACGGGGTGAAACTATGAGATTTGTTATTATTACTGGAATGAGCGGTGCAGGTAAAACACAAGTAATGCATTCGCTTGAAGATATGGGATATTATTGCATTGATAACTTGCCTGTAGCTTTTTTGTTACCTTTTGCAAAAATGTGTAACAGTGAAAGTGAAAAGTTTAAAAATGTCGCTGTTGTTGTAGATATAAGGGGAGGAGAAGCTCTTTCTGAGATTGGTGAGGCACTTCAATCCTTTGTTGAAAACAATATATCCTATGAGATTCTCTTTTTGGAAGCCGATGAAAGTGTAATAGTAAAGAGATATAAAGAAACGAGAAGAAAACATCCTCTTTCTCCCGAAGGAAGCATTGAAGAAGGTATACTTTTAGAAAGGGATAAACTTTCTTTCCTTAGGGGCAATGCAACTAATATAATAGATACTTCACCTCTTTTAACCCGTGAACTAAAGCAAATGATCCGAGAATTATACGGTGATGATGAAAATTCAGATTATTTCAGAATTCAGGTGCAGTCATTCGGCTTTAAGTACGGAATTCCAAGAGATACCGATTTGATATTCGATGTAAGATTTCTTCCTAATCCTTTTTATATTCCTGAATTAAAAGAACATAACGGAACAGAAAAAGAAGTATCAGATTTTGTTTTAAAGTTTGACCAAACAAAGGAATTTGTTACAAAACTTGAAGATATGCTTACTATGCTTATTCCGCATTATATTGAAGAAGGAAAAACCGAACTTGTAATAGGTATCGGCTGCACAGGAGGAAAACACAGGAGTGTAGCAATCACAGAAAAAATTGTGTCAGGTTTAAATAAGAGAAATTTTAAAACTATCGTAAGACACAGAGATATGCATAAGGATTGATTCGTATGCCTAAAATCACATTTTCTCAAGAAGTTAAAGATGAACTTTGTGAAGTTAAAATTAAAAGAGAAGAAGCATTGGCAGAGCTTGCTGCAATGCTTCTTTTCGGCGAAAATATTTTAAATAATACAGTAACTCTTAAGACGGAACACGCGAATGTTGCGGCAAGAATACAACTTGTTTTTAAAAAAGCAATTGATGAAGAGGTGTTTATTGATTTAGTAAAGGGAAGAAAGAATTACAGTATTAGTATACCGCTGACATTGGCGGAAAATGCGGGAGTATATTTTTCAGAAGACGGTGAAATTGCGTTGGATGAGGATATTTATGAATCCGAAATTTCAAAAAGAGCATTTCTGAGAGGGGCATTTATTATCAGCGGAACAATAACCGAGCCTAAAAAGGGTTATTCTTGTGAACTTATAACCTATAATGAAAATATGGCATATCTTTCATCTGAAATGCTTGAAAGTTTTGATATAAGAGCTAATACAGTAAAAAGAAATAACTATTATGTGACATACCTTAAAGATAAAAATTCTGTAAATGATTTTTTAAACATAATAGGGGCACATAAACTAATGCTTGATTTGATGGTGACACAGATTGAGAAAGATATAAACAACAGAGAAAATCGCGCACTGAACTGTAAAACTGCAAATATGGACAGAACAATCTCGGCATCGGTATTTCAATGTAAAGCGATTATGAAACTTCAAGAATTACCCATATGGGATGAAATAGACGATTTAACCAAACAATTAGCAAAACTTCGGTTAGAAAACTTCGATCTGTCGCTTACTGAAATTGGCGAAAGAATGAGTCCGCCAATGACAAAAAGTAGTGTCAACCGTCGAATGAAAAAGCTTATAGATTTAGCGGAGGATAAGTAATATGTTTACACATTTACATGTACATAGTGAATATAGTTTGCTTGACGGAATGTGTCGTATTAAGGAACTGCCTAAACGAGCAAAAGAACTTGGACAAACGGCTATCGCCTTGACTGATCATGGTGTAATGTATGGTGCAGTAGACTTCTTTAAAGCTTGCAGAGAAGAAGGAATTAAAGCTATAATCGGTTGTGAAGTTTATACGACAAATAACAGGCTTGATAAAAGTGGCGGCAGAGGTGAAAATGAGACTAATCACCTTATTTTGCTATGCAAAAATGAAGTGGGCTATAACAATCTTATACAGATTGTTTCTGCAGGCTTTGTTGACGGTTTCTATTACAGACCAAGAGTGGATATGGAAATTCTTAAAAAGTACAAAGGTGGACTTATTGCCCTTTCTGCCTGCCTTGCAGGGGAAATTCCAAAAGCACTTCTTGCAGGTGATAATCAGAGAGCAGAAAATATAGTAAAAGAATACAAAGAACTTTTTGACGAGTTTTATATTGAACTTCAGGATCACGGAATTGAGGAACAGAAAAAGCTTAATCCGCTTCTTGTAAAACTCGCAAAGGATACAAATACTCCGCTTGTTGCTACAAACGATGTTCATTATATTCATTCCGAGGATTCAAAGAACCAGGATGTTCTTCTTTGCATTCAGACAGGTAAAACTCTTGATGAAGAAAACAGAATGCGTTTTGAAACTGACCAGTTCTATCTCAAATCAGAAGAACAGATGAAAGCTCTTTTCAAATATGCTCCTGAGGCTATTGAAAATACCGGATTGATTGCAGATAAATGTAATTTTGAGTTTAAGTTCGGAGAACGTCATTTGCCTGAATATTCTGTTCCTGACGGAATGAGTGCGTTTGATTATTTGCATTTGTTGTGCGAAAAAGGTCTCAACGAGAGATATAAAAATCCCACAGATGAACACAAAGAAAGAATGGAGTACGAACTTGGTGTCATAAAACAAATGGGATTTGTGAATTATTTCCTTATTGTGTGGGATTTCATAAACTATGCAAAAAGTAACGGTATTCCTGTTGGCCCCGGTAGAGGAAGTGCCGCTGGAAGTATAGTTTCCTATGTTCTCGGTATTACTGACATCGAACCGCTTAGGTATAATTTGATTTTTGAAAGATTCCTTAATCCTGAACGTGTAAGTATGCCGGATATAGATATAGACTTTTGCCCCAAGAGACGTTCTGAAGTTATAAATTATGTCATAGAAAAATATGGTGCTGAAAATGTAAGCCAGATTGGTACTTTTGGCACAATGAAGGCGCGTGGTGCCATAAGAGACTGCGGCAGAGTACTCGGCATGCCCTACGGTGATGTTGATACAGTCGCGAAAATGGTACCAATGGATCTTGGTATGTCCTTAGATTTGGCACTTGAAAACCCGAAATTAAAGCAAGCTTACGAAACTTCTGCAGAGGTAAGAAACCTTATAGATACAGCAAAAGCAGTTGAAGGTCTTCCGAGGAATATAGGTACCCATGCTGCCGGTGTAGTTATAGCCGGAAACAAGGTGTCAAGTTATGTACCTGTACAGCGTAGCGATGACATTATTTCTACACAGTACACAAAGGATACCGTTGAAGAACTGGGACTTTTGAAAATGGATTTCCTGGGGCTTAGGAACTTGACCGTAATTGAAGATACCGTGAATATTGCAAAATCGATGGGAATAGACATAGATATGAGAAACATCGATTATGATGTTCCTGAAGTTTATGAAATGATTTCTCAGGGGGATACTGATGGAGTGTTCCAGCTTGAAAGTGGCGGTATGCGTGCATTCATGAAACGTCTTATCCCCGAAAGTATAGAAGACATAACGGCAGGTATTGCTCTTTATAGACCCGGTCCGATGGATTTCATTCCCGAATACATTAAAAATAAAATGAACCCAAAGAACATTAAGTACAAGCATCCGCTTTTGAAAGATATTCTTGAAATGACTTACGGATGTATTGTTTATCAGGAACAAGTTATGCAGATTGTAAGAACTCTGGCAGGATTTTCTATGGGTAGAGCCGATGAAGTACGCCGTGCTATGAGCAAGAAAAAAGCTAAAGAAATGCAAAAAGCTCGACAGAGCTTCATTTACGGCGAAGATAATGAAGATGGCACAATTCGTTTCCCGGGTTGTGTAAGAAATGGCATTGATGAAAAAACTGCCGAAAGCATATTTGACGATATGGATGCTTTTGCTCAGTATGCGTTCAATAAGAGCCACGCAGCAGCATATTCTATCGTAACATATCAGACTGCATATTTAAAATGTCTGTATCCGGCACAGTTTATGGCAGCACTCATTTCCAGTGTTATGGATAACTCAAACAAGGTTGCAGCATATATCAATAACTGTACGCAAAAAGGCATTAAAATACTTCCTCCGGACATCAATAAGAGTATGGCAGACTTTTCCGTTGAAGGAAATAATATACGATTCGGTTTAACGACCATAAAAAATGTAGGCGATTCTTTCGTCAGAAAATGTGTCTCTGAACGTGAAGAAAACGGAAAATTCAGAAGCCTTCGTGATTTTGCATCAAGAATGCTCAGCGAACTGAATAAACGAAGTGTGGAGTGCCTGATAAAAAGCGGTGCATTTGATTCTTTAAAAGGAACACGTGCACAGAAACTTTCCGTGTTTGAAGAAATAATAGACTCTGAAACTCGTGCAGGGAAAAATAATATAGCAGGTCAGTTTACATTTTTCGGAGAAGAAGTAAAAGACGATGTTTTCCCTGAAAAAGTTCATGAATATACAGAAAGAGAACTTTTAAATATGGAAAAAGAGGTTGCAGGAATATATCTTTCAGGACATCCTCTTGATGAATACAGGGAAGATTTATATAAAATGAACTATCCCGGCATAGGCGATGTTTCTTCCGATGAGTCTGAGTACGACGACGGTAGTGAAATTTCAGTTGTCGGCATCATTTCTAACAGACGCGACAAACTTACGCGTTCTAATACGAATATGTCTTTCATCACTATTGAAGATTTCACAGGAAGCATGGAAGTTATAGTTTTCCCTAAAGTTCTTACAAGACTTGATGCTGTTCTGAGTGAAAATTCAATAGTTATGATTCACGGGCGATTAGATGTGAAAGATGATGAGGGAACAAAACTTATTTTAGATTCAGCGGCTCCATTTACAGGAAGAAAAAATAGCGTTGTTATGTCTCTTAACGATTCTCAGTTGATGCTGCTTGATAAAGTAAGGCAAATTTCTCTGCAACATACAGGAATATATCCGCTTATTATAGAATGCAGTTACGGAGATATTGCTGTAAATAATATCCTTGTTGACGGCAGTAGTGAATATATAGATAAAGTAAATAAACTTTACAGTATGAATGTTTTTAAAAATAACTCTTGAAAAATTTTGACAAATGGTATATTATTACAGTACACAAGGTAATTGAAAGGAATTTTGTTATGTGGACTTCTGTATATATGACACAAAGTTTAGATACTGCAAGAAATATGCGAGTTAAGATGGAAGATGAAAATATACTCGTAATGTTTCGCTCAATAAAGATTGAGGACAGAGCAGGGGAAGAGTGCTTTGAACTTCTTGTTCCGAGTGCGGAATTAAAGGAAGCTTTGGATATTATAATATCGGAATAATTTTAAATAACTCTGTTGTTATTTTTCAACAGAGTTATTTTTTTAGTTGATACTTGAAAAGATATTGATAATTTGTTATAATTAGCAACAACGAGGTGTTAATATGAACATTATTTTAGTTGGATGCGGAAAAATTGGTCATAAAATAGTTGAAAAGCTAAGTAATGAAAAAGAACACGACATCACCGTTGTCGATCTGAGACAGAATGTTGTTGATGAACTTGTAAATATGTACGATGTTATGGGCGTTGTAGGTGACTGTGTTAATGCCGATATTCTTGAAGAAGCAGGCGTAAAAGAGGCTGATATCCTTATTGCTTCCACAGGTAGTGATGAGCTTAATTTTACAATCTGTCTACTTGCAAAGAAAATGGGAGATTGTCAGACTATAGCGCGGACAAGAAAACCCGAATACAGTAAAACGATCAACCTTTTCAAGGATGATTTGGGACTTGCTCTTGTTATTAACTCTCATGTTGAAGCAGCGCAGGAAATTTCCCGAAATTTAAAATTTCCTAACGCTATACAAGTAGATACATTTGCAAAGGGAAGAATTGAAATTCTAAAGTTCAGAATTCCTGAGAATTCGGTACTTTGTAATATGAAACTTTATGAAATGCAAAAGAAATTGAATTGTGAGCTTCTTGTTTGTGGTGTTGAAAGAGAAACAGACGTTTTTATTCCCGATGGAAATTTTGTGTTTAAGCAGGGAGATTTGGTTAGTATTGTATCTACATATAAAAACTGCCAGGACTTCTTTAAGAAAATAGGTATCAAAACAAACAAAGTTAAAGATGTAGTTATTATTGGCGGCGGTGTAACCGGCTACTACCTTGCGCAAATGCTTTTGCAGTCCGGTATTAAAGTAAAAATTATTGAACGGGACAAAAAAAGATGTGAAGAACTTTCGGTACTTTTCCCAAAAGCAATAGTTATTAACGGTGACGGAACTGACAATAAACTCTTACTTGAAGAAGGAATTGAAAATGCCGGTGCTGTTGTAGCATTGACGAATATTGACGAAGAAAATATTCTTATCTCATTGTTTGCTAAAAGTAAAAATTGCCAAAAACTTATTACTAAGATAAATAAAATTGAGTTTGATGAGGTTATAAGAAAACTGGATCTTGATACAATTATCTATCCAAAAACACTTGCTGCGGAAAATGTTCTTCGTTTTGTAAGAGCCAAAAATAATTCCTATAGTAGTAGCAATATAGAAACAATACACTTCATTCTTGACGGAAAAGCCGAAGCACTTGAATTTAAAATTAACGAGAAGTCTCGTATTGTCGGCAAATCGCTTTTTGAGCTCAATATAAGAAAAAACGTAATTGTTGCTTGTATAAATCGCAACGGTAAAATTATAATCCCAAAAGGGCAAGACAGCATTGAAGTTAACGATAGTGTGATTATTGTTACAACTATTGGAGGACTAAAAGATATTAATGATATTTTAGAAGGTTAATTTATATGAATTATAAACGTATTTTGCATACTTTAGGAATTGTGCTTTGTTTTGAAGGCGCTTTGATGATTGCTCCTCTTATATGTGCAGTCATTTATAAAGAACCCGAAGTACTTGATTTTTTTGAATGTATATTAATATGTCTTGGCTTTGGAGGTCTTTTGCTTTTGTTAAAAACAAGAAACAAAAACCTTTATTCTAAAGACGGATTTGTAATCGTTGCTCTATCGTGGATAGTAATGAGTGTTTTTGGTTCTTTACCGTTTGTATTCTCAGGTTCAATTCCTAATTTTATAGATGCGTTTTTCGAAACCGCATCAGGTTTTACGACAACCGGTGCATCAATTATTAGTAATATTGAGATCCTTCCAAAATCAATTTTGTTTTGGAGAAGCTTTACTCATTGGATTGGTGGTATGGGCGTTCTTGTCTTCCTTGTGGCACTTTTGCCTCTTTCAGGAGGAAGTAACCTGTATCTGATGAAGGCTGAAAGCACAGGCCCCTCTGTCAGTAAGCTTGTTCCTAAGGTAAAGTCAAGTGCCAAGATCCTCTATGGAATTTATATTGGCTTGAGTGTTATTCTTTTGATTTTGCTTTTGGCAGGCGGCATGAACTTTTTTGATGCAATTACCCATACTTTCGGTACAGCCGGTACAGGAGGTTTTGGCGTTAAGAATTCAAGCGTAGCAGGGTATTCTTCTTATCATCAAATAGTAATTACTGTCTTTATGGTGCTTTTCGGTATTGACTTTTCAGTATATTACCTAATGCTTCTCGGAAAGTTCAAGTTGATGCTTCAATCAGACGAAGTTAAGGCATATATTGGCATTATTCTTATCTCGACAATAATTATCTGTATTAATTGCGTTAATATGTTTGAAAACGTTTGGGTTTCGCTCAGACACAGTGCGTTTCAGGTTTCATCAATTATGACGACAACAGGTTTTTCTACAGATAATTTTGATAAGTGGCCCGAACTTTCAAAAGGTATCCTTGTGTTACTTATGTTTATCGGTGCCTGTGCAGGTAGTACCGGTGGTGGTATAAAAGTATCGAGAATACTAATTTATTTGAAGAGCATAGGTAAGGAAATAGCAATTGCTGCACATCCGAAGCTCACAAAAAAAATTAAGATGAGCGGTAGGACTATCGAACACGAAACTGTGCGTAATGTGAATGTATTTATGGCAGCGTATCTTGTCGTCTTTGTTGTTTCTGTACTATTTATAAGCCTGGACAATCTTGATTTTACGACTAACTTTACCGCTGTCGCAGCAACTTTAAATAATATTGGTCCGGGTTTAGCCAAGGTAGGACCTACGGAAAACTTTTCAGTTTATTCAAATTTTTCAACACTTGTTTTAACTTTTGATATGCTTATAGGCAGACTTGAAGTTTTCCCGATGCTTGTATTGTTTTCACCTTATACTTGGAAAAAGTAAACACTTTGAAAAGGGTTGATTAAAAAATCAACTCTTTTTTATTGCTTTTTCCTGCAAAAACTAAAAAAGAACTCTTATTAAAGTTGACTTTTCTTGAATAAAATATATAATATAATTATACGATTATGCAAAGGAGGAAACTAAATGAAAATGACATTTCGCTGGTACGGCGAGAGTGACAGTATTACTCTTGATCATATCAGACAGATTCCCTGTATGACAGGCGTTGTAACTGCTGTATATAGTGTTCCTGTAGGTGAAGTGTGGCCTCAGGAAGAAATTGATAAAATGAAGGCTCTTGTAAATGCCAAAGGACTGGAAATGGAAGTTATAGAGTCTGTGCCCGTACATGAAGATATAAAGCTTCGCCAGGGTAATTATCAACTCTATATTGATAACTATAAAGAAAATATAAGAAGGCTTGCAAAAGCAGGTGTAAAGTGTATATGTTATAATTTTATGCCTGTATTTGACTGGACACGCTCTCGTCTTGATCAGCCGCTTCCTGACGGTTCAAATGCACTTGTTTATTACAAAGAAGATGTAGATAAGATGGACCCCACTAAGATGACACTTCCGGGATGGGATGCATCATATACTCCTGATGAAATGGCAGGGCTCATTGAAAAATATAAGGAAATAGGGGAAGAGGGACTCTGGGCAAATCTCGAATACTTCATTAAGGAGATTATTCCGGTAGCTGCAGAATGCGATGTTAATATGGCTATTCATCCTGATGATCCGCCGTGGCCTATCTTCGGTATTCCGAGAATTATCACAACCGAGGAAAATATAGACAGATTCCTTTCTCTTTATGATGATGTACATCACGGACTTACTCTTTGCAGCGGCAGTCTTGGTTGTGCGAAGTTCAACGACTATACTGCAATGGTGAGAAAGTATGGCACAATGGGCAGAATCCATTTTGCACACGTAAGAAATATTAAGATACTTCCCGACGGCTCTTTTGAGGAGAGCGGTCATCTTTCTGAGTGTGGTTCACTTGACGTTGTAGAAATTCTTAAAGCATATCATGATACAGGCTTTAAGGGATATCTTCGTCCTGACCACGGAAGAATGATTTGGGGAGAAACAGGTAAACCCGGATACGGACTTTACGATAGAGCGCTTGGTGCGATGTATATGGCAGGTATTTGGGAAACACTTGAGAAAGAAGGTTCAAAATGAAATTACCATTTGAAATAGATTTGACAGAGAAAGTCTGTGTTGTAACAGGTGCGGGCGGTGTGCTTTGCTCAATGTTTGCAGAAGCACTTGCAAAAACAGGTGCAAAAGTTGCTCTTTTAGACCTTAATGAAGAAGCTGCAAAAAGCTTTGCTGAAAAAATTGTTGCTGATGGCGGCACAGCAAAAGGATATATGTGTAACGTTCTTGATAAAGAGAGCATAGAAAAGGCACATGATGAGATTGTAAAAGATTTTGGAACATGCGACATTCTCATCAATGGTGCAGGTGGAAACAATCCTAAAGCAACAACCGACAATGAATATTTTACACCTGAGGCAATGGGAAATGTAAAGACGTTCTTTGATCTTGATAAGTCCGGAGTTGAGTTTGTGTTTAATCTTAACTTCCTCGGCACACTTCTTCCTACACAGGTATTTGCGAAGGATATGCTTGAAAAGGACGATGCAAGCATTATAAATATTTCAAGTATGAATGCATATACTCCCCTTACAAAGATACCTGCGTATAGCGGAGCAAAGGCTGCAATTTCGAACTTTACGCAGTGGCTTGCTGTTCATTTCTCAAAGACAAATATCCGTTGCAATGCAATTGCCCCCGGCTTCTTTGTAACAAAACAGAACGAAAAACTTCTCTTTAACGAAGACGGAAGCCCTACTGCAAGAACAGGTAAAATCCTTGCAGCAACGCCTATGGACAGATTCGGAAAAGCAGAAGAACTCATCGGAACACTTCTGTTCCTTGTGCATAAAGATGCATCAAGCTTTGTTAACGGTGTTGTAATTCCCGTTGATGGTGGATTTAGCGCATATAGCGGAGTTTAAGCTTTTACCCGAAAGGAAGAGATCTTTTGAAAAATGTATGTATAGTAGGATACGGTGCGATCGGTCCTGTTCATGCAAAAGCACTATCAGAAGTAGATAAAGCAACCTTTTATGCTGTATGTGACATTGATGAAAGCCGCATTAAAACTTGTAAAGAAAAATATGATGTTATTTCATACGTTGATTATGCGACAATGCTTGAAGATTCCAATATTGATGCCGTTCATATTTGCACGCCTCATTATCTTCATTATGAAATGGTAAAGCAGGCTCTTGAAAAAGGGAAAGGTGTTATATGCGAAAAACCTTTAGCAATGAAAAGTGATGAGTTTGAAGCTATGCTTAAACTTCCAAATATTGATAAAGTGGCGGTTGTTTTCCAGAACAGACTGAATGCCTGTGTAGAGAAAATCAAATCAATACTTGCTGATGGTACTTATGGAGATATTAAAGGTATTCGCGGATTGGTTACTTGGTGCAGAAGCGAAGAGTATTATAATTCAGCCGATTGGCGTGGAAAGTGGGCGACAGAGGGCGGTGGTGTGCTTATAAATCAAACGATTCACACCCTTGACTTGATGGGATATTTTGCAGGTGGATTTAAATTGCTCAAAGCCAATATGACGAATTTTTCTTTGGACGATATAATTGAAGTTGAGGATACCTTCACAGCGTGTCTGAGGATGCAAAATGATGCAAAGGCAATTTTCTTTGCTACAAATGCATACTCCTCAAACAGTTTTCCGGATATTGAAATTGTTTGCGAGAAAGGAACTCTTCATTATACCGACGGAAAACTGTTGATTGGTGATGAGATTGTATGCAAAGATACGTTGGCTACAGGGAAAAAATCCTATTGGGGAAAAGGTCATGCAAGGCTTTTTCATAACTACTATTCCGAAAATAAATATTTTAACATATACGATGCCGAAAACACCATGAAAACTGTATATGCTATGTATGAAAGCGCAAAAAATAGCGGAAAAGAAATTTATGTAAAATAATTTAATTTGTAATTACAAAAAAGGCTTAACACATTTGTGTTAAGCCTTTTTTGTTGGTGCTCGAGACCGGGATCGAACCGGTACGTCTTTATGGGACACGGGATTTTAAGAGTAGACATAGGTAAATTATCATGTTTCATACTTCTCCTTATAAATCCTTTTAATCCCGATAATATAGGGGGTTGTGAACATTTTATATAGAAATACTGAATATACTCAAAAATACGTATTTTGAAAAAGTGTTAGAAAAGTGTTAGAAAGCTGTTAGAAAAATTCATCAGATATTTTCTTAAGCATATTGACGCAAGGTCGGTATTCCGATATAATAATAGTATATAATATATGAATAAAATTGGTGAAATTTATGACTCTTCAAACTTTGTTAGATAACAAAAAGATAACTAAATATCAGCTTTCCATGATAAGCGGAGTGCCCAAAACTACTATTCTTGATATATGCTCAGGTAAAAGCTCTATCCAAAAATGTTCCGCAAGAACTGTATTTCAAATTGCAAAAGCTTTAAATTTGACTATGGAAAATATAATGGAGCTTGATGATAATGAATATAATTCCGAAACAGGGATGCCTACTGACAAATCACATTTTGAATGTGGGTTGCCAATATATGTTCAAAATTCGCTTGACCGTATGAAAAAGTCGTGGAAGATTGTTGACAGCGGAAAAAAAGATATAAATTGGGATACGTGCTGGTGCGAATTGAATGCCGATTTGAATTCAGCAGAGGTAGAGAATCTTATCTCAAGCGAGCAGGCGTGGTATCTTAGACGTAAATATTTAAGAATGGAGAATACAATATGATTGATTTTACAAATGCCATACAGAAGAACAAAGCATATGCCGGAGCAAACGGTGGTAAAATTGCTGTAGTATATAATGATGAGCAATATATGCTTAAATTTCCGCCGTATCCAACGAAGAATAGGGATATGAGCTATACAAACAGTTGTATAAGTGAATATATCGGTTGCAAAATCTTTGAATTACTTGAAATACCTGTACAGGAAACAATGATAGGTAAATATACAAGTAAGGGTAAGACAAAAATTGTTGTTGCTTGTAAAGATTTTACCAGACCGGGAGTTGTTCTTCAGGATTTCGCATCTTTAAAAAATCGCATCATAGACTCAGAAAGAAACGGATATGGAACAGACCTTAATGATATTCTATCAACTATCGAAGAACAAACATCAGTTGATTCCGAAAAGCTTAAGGAAAGATTTTGGGATATGTTTGTAGTTGATGCCTTTATAGGTAATTGGGACAGACATAATGGTAATTGGGGTTTTTTATATGATGCAAATACTGACGAGGTAACACTAGCTCCGGTATATGATTGTGGCAGTAGCTTGTATCCGCAAGCGGATGAGGAAATGATACAGGAAATTCTAAACAATAAAAACGAGCTTAATCATCGTGTTTTTGACATACCTTTATCTGCAATAACTTACAACGGGAAGAAAATAAACTATTTCAAATTTTTATCCTCATGCGAGTTTGAAGATTGCAACAAAGCTTTGAAAAAAATAACAAGCCGTATTGATATAGACAAAGTGTTTGAAATTATTGATAATACTGAGACAATTACCGAAATTCAGAAGAAGTTCTATAAAACTATGCTTTCAGAACGCAAAATACGTATCCTTGATTTTGCTGTAAATAAAATTAAACATTGAGACAAATTAGAGCCCACTGACTCAATATTTTGGTCAGCGGGCTTGTTCTTTAATATTATATCTCTTTCACAAACCTTAATATTTCATATGCAGGAACATACTTGCACATTCCTGATGCATCGGAATTTCCTTCGGCAATGCCACTCACCAACATCCCTAATAATTTTAAATCTGGAGTGTTTAAAAATACGGGTGCTCCTGAAAAGCCTCCTATGGCAGGGATATTGAGAAATCCTTCTCCGTCTTCAACGGTATCTTTGGGCAGAGAGGCAACATAGCCTTTTGAAAACAGAGGGAACTTATGATGTGTGCTTGCTTCTCCCTCGGGATAACCTACCATAACAATTTCGTCTAAAATATTGATTTCATTTAACTGCTTTTCTGTTAACATATCCTTTTCGGTTAATGCAGCGGCATACACATATTTTCCGGTGATTTTTCTGAATCGTTCTCCAATAGGCTTGAATTCGCAATAAGCAAGGTCCGTCTCTTCAGAGAAATTCCATTGTACTTCAGATGATACCGGAACTGTGATTAGTTTGCCGTTATCCTTGTAATGCAACATAAAGATAACTCTTGATATTTCTTTTGCAAAGTGTTTTGCTGTTATAATAACATCTGTTCCAACACCATTGATATTAAGGAACGCAAAGAATCCCGTGGCGGTAACCTTCTGCAATACATTTTCCTCGCCGGTTCTTTTATAACCGTGCATATGTACAGTAACATATTTCATAATATCATAATTTATCATAATAATTACTCGCTTTCTTTGATGTTTTTATCAATGTAGTTATCTATGGATTTACGGGGAATTTTCCAGTTACGACCTACTTTAAATCCTTTAAGTTTTCCTGAATTCAATAGTTCATAAATAGAGTTTTTTCCTATTCGAAGCTCGTCCATAGCTTCTTCGGGGGATAAGATGTCATATGGGTTTTCGAACATTATATATTCTCCTTTCGGGTTATTGTTAATTTAATGTTGTTAACTAAATTCGTAATACAACTCTAAAGGTGATGGAAGCTTGCCGTTATCAAATAATTTAGCCTCACGGACAGGGGCAGTTATAAAGCTTGTATCAATTATTTCAAACAGTTCAATCATTCTTTTTAATATCGCTTTACTGTATTTTGATTTATATAGTTCAAAAATTTCCGTAGCTCCGCATCTGTTTATGTCTTTAACAAATTCTTTCATCAGCCTTATATCCTTTTTGCGAAATTCACTCATATCAATACGTTTATTAGTTTCCTTGAGTGTATAAATAGAACCACTGCCTGATATTTTGAGAAGATACTTGTTGTAAAGCTCGTCTCCTAAAGCACCACAGCATCCCATAAAACGACGCAGAGAATTGATATTATGCTTTTCACAATATTCTCTTATCAGCTTTTTATAACACCTGATTTCCATTCTCACTATATTTGAAGCTCTGTCAATTTCACTTTTGGGATAGTAATCGTCTTGCTTCATCTGCGCCTTTTTGTTGTATATAGAAATCTCCACATAATTATCCTTAAAAAAAGTAAAGTCATTTTTAGGTGGGATGTATCTTTTACCCGTTTCACTATAGATAAGAAACTCATTATGCTTTGGAGGTATGTATCCATTTTTAATTGTCTTAATATATGCTTTAACCTGATGCTGATTCTCAAGTTCTGCATTATAGCAAAAATCAATTCGTGTAAGTTCGCATTCATTCAGCTTAGGTAAAAGGTTACACTTCTCGAATAAAAGACGGTTTGCTTCCAATTCCAGATCGTCATATAGTTGTAAGTCAAACAGGTCAACATAATTATTCTTCTCGAGAACCCTTCTTGCGGATATTCGATATATAATACGGTAAGAGTAGTAGTTCTTTTTCTTTAATATAAACATATAAATTAAAATTCCATTTTCACGTAAACCGAAATATAGCATACCGTTATGTTCGGCTTTCCATTTTGATTTATCTTTCTTTTTTAAAGTGTTTTGTATCTTATAGTATTTATCATTGGTAAGTATTGAAGTTAATTCAAAAGTATGTATATTCATAATCTATATTCTCCTATGTATTTGTCGCAATTTTGTTAATATATAATTTAACGATTTAGATAGTAATTCAATGCTTAAATAAGAGTATTGAATTAATTTTTTATTTACTTATATACTTATATAGCTTATATACTGCACAGTTTTCCCTTGAGTGATTATCAGAAACCTTTATAATTTATTGTTACATATATAAATCCTTATTATTATGTTATAAATTAAATCAGATTTTGACGGCCCTGAAA